>CASBQE010000165.1 GCA_949127665.1 Synechococcales cyanobacterium PMM_0083 | reverse complement strand
TTACTTTAGGATGACACTCGCAAGAGGCGTGCTTCGATGCCTGCCCAGGTGCGGGGAGAAACCCTGACAGCCGCTTGTTTACAGCGCACGAGCAGCCAGTTGGCGTAGAGATAGCGATCGAGGGTTACAGGAAAATCTATTTCTGTTCTTGGATGACTCCACCATTCCACCGACCAACAATGCCAGCGAACAAGCCCTGCGCTGGAGTGTGATCTTTCGCAAAGTCACCAATGGGTTTCGCTCTGATTGGGGCAGAGATCTGTTCGCGGCAGTGCGTTCTATTGTCAATACCGGAAGACGACAAGGTCTCTCTGCTTTTGAGTCGATTCTGCTTGCCTTAGATCCCCTGGAATCCTTATTCCCCCTGAGTTGAGCAATTACGTTAAATCTTTGCAATAGATTTGTCTGACAATGCGTCTCCATTTATTTCGTTGGGAATCCTAGAAATATTAAGATTGGAAAGGCTAGCCACTGGTTCGCCAGCAGCTATATCGCCAACATGCGAACGACAAAATCGCCAGCAGCATTCGTTGGCTCTCCCGACTTGTCGGCAAGAATTATCTCTGTTGATACACTTCCATCCCCACAACCACCCCAGAGTGCTTTGGATTCCTGGTGATAGGCAGTACTTATCACCAGGAACCCAGGAAATTCCATTCGATTTGATTAAAATCCCTACTAAATAAGGTGCAGGCTATCCATGGCAAAGTGTCCCATCCCGGAAAATGAAGTGGAGCGCCTTTCGTCGCTTCACGCTTACAAGATCCTTGATACTGAGCCAGAGGTGGAATTTGATGTCACTACACGGGTTGCGTCGCATCTGTTTAACACACCGATCGCGCTGGTTGCTCTGATGGACAAGGATCGACTTTGGTTCAAGTCCCGTCAAGGGGTCGAACTGGAGCAACTCGATCGCGAAATTGCTTTCTGCGCTTACGCCATTATCAATCCTGACGAGTTGCTGGTCATTGAAGACCTGCTCGAAGACCCACGCTTCGCCGAAAACCCACTGGTCAGTGGTGCTCCCGGTATCCGGTTCTATGCTGGTGCGCCGCTGCGAGATCGGAATGGTTTGGCATTGGGGACGATCGCTGTCCTTGCAACAGAGCCACGCGAGTTTAGTGCAGAGCAGCGAACCCTACTGCGCGATCTCTCGGTATCAGTGATGACGGCGATCGAAGCCCGACATCGTGCCTTGGAGCTGAAGCAGTTGGCAACCACCGATGCCCTGACCGGACTGGCAAATCGCATCCAGTTTCAGTCAGCACTATCGCTCGAACTCAGCCAAGCGAGGCTGACGGCACAGTCCATAGCGCTGATGTCCATGGATCTTGATGGGTTCAAAGGGGTCAATGACAGCCTTGGGCATCAAGCAGGGGATGCGGTTTTGTGCGAAGTCGCCCATCGAATCTTGCCGCAGATTCGTAGCTGTGACACATTGGCGCGCTTGGGTGGCGACGAATTCGCCATCATAATGGGCGGTGGTGCGAATGTCTCCGCCGCCACGGCACTAGCTGAGCGTATTGTAGAAGCCATGCGCCCGCCGATCCTGTTACCCGGTGGGGAGAAGCAGCAAGTCCCGATGGCGGTGTCGATCGGTATCGCAGTGGAAGACGCTCGTGCGACTGATGCCATGAGCCTATTTAAGAAAGCAGACCAAGCGCTATACAAAGCCAAGTCACAGGCGCGCTTGCGCTGGAACCTCTTCACTGGAAGTTCGCCGACCGTGACCGAGACTCCGTCGTCGCTGGTTGGCGACCTGGACGGGGGCAAGCTTAAGCCAGAAAACTGCACTGCTTGCGCCGAAGGCTTGACCCAGCCCTTTCCGTTTAGCATGGCGTTTCAGCCCATTGTGAGTCTCTCGGATCGCCGGGTGTTTGCGTACGAAGCCTTAGTGCGTGGTACAGGTGGTGAGCCTGCTCAGACTGCGCTAAAGCGCGTGACGCGCCGCAGTCGCTACGCCTTTGACCAGAGTTGTCGCCGCACCGCGATTGAATTGGCTTCCCGGTTGGGCATTGTTACCAGCGGTGCATACTTGTCCATTAACTTCATTCCAGGTGCAATGTACGAGCCTGAGCAGTGTGTTCGAGCAACGCTAGCGGCGGCGCAGCGCGCAAAGTTGCCCCTCGATCGGCTGATTTTTGAGGTCACGGAAGGCGACGAAATACTAGAAACAGAGCATCTGGCAAAAATCTTCCAGGTTTATCAGAAGTTCGGTATGAAGCGGGCGATCGACGACTTTGGCGCGGGTTACGCTGGGCTTAACCTGCTAGCCAATTTCCAGCCAGACATCATCAAGATCGATCGCCAATTGCTCCAAGACATTGATCGTAGTCCGCCCAAACGGGCGATCGTGCGCGGTGTCCTCAGTATTTGTCGCGATCTTGGCATTCAGCCAATCGCCGAGGGCGTGGAGACGCTATCCGAATACCGAACGCTGCACGACCTCGGCATCGACCTGTTCCAAGGCTATCTGTTTGCACGTCCGGCATTTGAGGCGTTTCCTGAACCTGAGTTTCCTGATTGAGTCGTCCCCAATGCTTGGGCTATTGAGGGCTTTTCGATCGAACTGACGGATCTTTAAGCTATTGGGTAGCCTCTCCGACGGTGAAGTAGAAGGTCGCTCCTTGGTTGGGTTGGCTTTCTGCCCAAATGATGCCGCCATGACGATGGATAATCCGTTGGACGATCGCCAGTCCAATGCCAGTGCCTTCAAATTCAGTCTGAGCATGTAATCGTTGAAAGGCACCAAACAGTTTGTCGGCGTATGCCATCTGAAAACCAACGCCATTATCTTGGACAAAAATCGTGCCCTCTGGTAAAGTTCCGATTTCGATCCGGGGATCGGGATGGTGGCGGCTAAACTTGACGGCGTTGCCGATCAGATTGCTGAGAACTTGTTGGAGTAAGGTGGCATCGCCCTGAACAGTGGGCAAATTGCCAATCACAAATTCAGGCGGGACAGTTGTCTCTGGACTATTTCGCACTAGGGCGATCGCCTCATCCACCAGTGACCGCAGCAACACGGGTTTATATTCCATCGGTTTGCGTCCCAGACGGGAGAGCGTCAGCAAGCCGTCAATCAGCAATGACATTTTTTGGCTGCTGGTTTCAATGACCTGCAAATAGTGAACCACCTTGGGATCGGTGAGAGCTTGATGGCTGTCTAACTTTTGTTGCAGGGCGCTGACAAACCCATTGATGTGGCGCAACGGAGCACGCAGGTCATGGGAAACTGAGTAAGAGAAAGATTCCAATTCCTTGTTGCTGACTTCTAACTGCATGGTGCGTTGGGTCAGGGCTGCGGTGCGCTGGTTAACTATCACTTCCAATTCTTGGTTTAACTCTTCTAGTGCCTGTGTTGCACGTTCTCGCTCCAATTCAGCCGATGCACGGGCAGCAAAGACGCGCAAGAGATTTTCGGCTTGCTGAGGCTCTGGGATCGGCTGCGTGTTGAGAATGCACAGGTTGCCGATCGCCTGTCCTTGGCGATCGCGTAATGCAATGCCCATATAGCTTTCTGCCCCCATCTGGACTAGATCTAAATCTTGGGGAAACATCTGCTGGACGAGGCATGGGCAGTAAAACATGCCATCTCGCAATGCCCATTCGCAGGGGGTTTTTGCAGGATGGTAGGTAAAGGTGGGTTGCAACGCCCCGTTTGCCCAAAATGCTAAGGCATGAAGTTCTCCATTAATCTCTTCGGTCACGAGGGCATAGGCGACATTCAACGCCGTTGCCATGTGGCTAACTAACGTGGGGAAAAAGTCTTGCCCAGTAGTAGCTGCTGTTGCTTCAACCAGAGTTTGCAGTTGTTTTTCAGCCTGTTTGCGATCGCTAATATCCAGCGATGTTCCAAAGATCTTGACAATCTGCCCCTGCTCGTTGAGCATTGCCTCTGCTCGCGCTTCCATGTGGCCCATGGAGCCATCAGCTCTGAAAATTCTCAGATCAATTTCGTAAGGGATTCCTTGGGTCATTGCCTGCATAAGAGCCTGTTCCAGCCGGGGTCGATCCTCTGGGTGAACATGGTTCATCATGACCTCAGCAAAATCGGGTTCTGGTAAGGCTGGATCAAAGCCAAAAATCTGATACAAGGTGTCTGACCAAACCATAACTTGGGTTGCTGCATCCAGTTCCCAACTGCCCACTTGGGCAATCTGCTGTGCTTGAAGGAGTGCTATTTGGCTCTTGAGCAGGTTTTGTTTTTCCTGTTCTACCTGCTGATATAACTCGGCTTGCTGAATCGCAACCTCTAATTGGGCTGCTACAGTTTGGGCAAGTTCTACCTGCTCATCCGTCCAGGCAAAGGGCTGTTCTTGAGTATTCAGGGTAAAGCTGCCCCAGATCTCGCCCTCAACCAGCAGCGGAATCAGCACCCAGGCTCCGGGTAAGAAGTTGGCAACGTCTTGATTGATAGGGTCGACCAGCCGATCTGTCGCTTCCACCCGGACGATTTGCAGGCGTTTGAGTTGCTCGGCAAAGGGGTTGCCTAGGTCGGGAATTTCCAGTCCGATTAAGCTAGGGATGTCCGGATCGTGGCGAAATTCTGCGACGTGTTTCCAGACTGCCTGAGTAGGCAAATACTGGACGACGTAACAGTCAAGACCTGGTAATAGGTGTGACATTTCAGCAGTTGCAGTGGCGAAAATGATGTCCAACTCAAAGGATTGGCGAATCGCTTGGAAAACCCGGTTGAGTGACTCCGATCGCTGCAAGCTTTTCTGGAGAGCAGCGTCAGCGGTTTTGCGATCGCTGATATCCTGGGCAAATGTCAGCATCGATTGCAAGTTACCTGCGTCATCAAAAATTGTGGAAGAGTGCCATTCACAGGTGATGATAGTACCATCTTTGCGATAATTTCGGTTCTCAAACTTGCTACGCTTCATCAAGCCGTTTCTCAGGGCTTGAATCTGACTAGAAACCCAGCCAAAGTCCTCTTCATAAACAAATTTCCAGGCTGGGATATCCATCGCTTGAATTTCGGCTTCACTCCAGCCAAAGATCTGTTCGGCATGTTCAGACCACCGCTTAATCTTGCGATCTTTATCCCATTCAATAATGGCAAAGAGAGAGTTGTCAAAGTGGCTATCCAATGCCTTTATGGACATGCTGAGTTGTTGCTCGACCTGTTTGCGATCGCTAATATCCAGCAGCATCCCATCCCAAACAGTCGTCCCATTCGGGTGAAGTTCTGGACGCGAGACTCCCTGAATCCACTTGAGCTGACCGGAGGGCAACACGATGCGACCAGCCCATTTCCAGGGCTGTAGAGTTTGGGCAGAGAGGGTGATGGATTGGGCAAACTCAGCCACATCTTCTGGGTGAACCATCCCTGTGATGATTTGAGCATCTGCCATTGCCTGCTCTGACGATACCCCAAACATTTCGCGGCAACCAGGGCTGAAGTAGGGGATTTGCCAGTCACCGTTGGCTGTGATCTGAAATTGATAAATGACTCCCGGAACGTTCTCCGCCAAACGCTGATATCGCGCCTCGCTTGCCTGAAGATTGCTGTAAAGACGAGCATTTTCTAGGGAAATGGCGGCTTGGGTGCAGAGCAGATGAATAACCTCCAGGCGATCGCTCGTAAAAGCAGCGACGGTCAATGGATTTTCTAAATACAACAGCCCAATCAGCTTGCCTTGATTGACGATCGGCGTACACAACAGGCTTCTGGGTTGGTGTTGTGCCAAGTAGGGGTCAGCGGCGAACTCCGTTTGCGTGGTGGCATCATCCAGAACAATCGTGCTTAAGCTGCGTTTGACATAGTGAATGAGTTTTAGGGGCAGGAGATCACTGTCCGATAGGGGCACAGAAAGCAACGTCATCCCTGCATCCGTCAGCATGGCGATCGCTTCAACGGTTAAGCTGTCGTCCTGGGAAATCAGCAGCGCCGCTTTTGTTGCCCCAGAACTCTCCATCACCACCTGAAGCAATGTGGCTACCAATTTCTCTAATTGGATTTCACTGGATAGTGCCTGAGAGGCTTTGAGAATGGCGGCGAAATCGATCGCTTCAGCAGAAAAGTAACTGGTAGAGTGGCTGGTCTGGTTGAGGGATGAAGCGGTCTTGATCGCCTGGAGGTTGGTTTGACCGAGGGCGGAGAGATGTTGCCGTGTCTGGAAGATAGAAGCCAGCAGACGAGGATAGCGTTTTTCTAAATCATCGGTTTTGGCTTTCGCGCCCCAGCGGGCATAGCCGTAGTAGGCTTCCTGCATATAGCCTGCGGCAACCTTTTCCTTGCCCCAATGGAGATAGAATCTAGCAGCCAGTTCATTGGCAAGGCTCTCTTCCTGGATGTAGCCGTTTTCCTTGGCTCCCGCGATCGCGCGATCGTAGTTTTCTATCGCTTCCAGACGAAGACCTAAAACCCTGTTCCGTTCTGCTTCAACCAAGAACCATTTATGTTGATAGTTCAGGGGAGCATAGGCTGCCCATTGCCGCAGTTGCTCCTGATTCACATTGACCTGTTCTAACCCGTGTTCCCTTTCTGCCTCTGGTGTCTCGGAATATAGGGCGAGACAGGTCAACGAATCATAAAAATTAAAGATTGGAAATACTGCATTCCCTCTGCCACCCTCTAGATAGTTTTCCAGAGATTGAATCATGGTCAGAGCCTGATCAAAGTCTTGGAAGAAATAGTGCAGAAAAAGCTTGGCAAAGTAGAGATAAAATAAACCCTTCTGGTTTTGAGCTGCTTGTAAGCGAGGCAGATCTTGCAACTCATTATACGCCTCTCCTATTAAAGACCCTGGCATAGGAGATCCTTGAGTTAAATGGAAAATGGTTTGCAGATAAATTCTCAGAATATTAGAGCTGGTAACTTCCTTCAGTTTTTCCAGACTGGCAATATAGACAGGTATTTTTTGCTCCAGATCAAATAAAGAATCTCCCAGAAAAAAGCAATGATCGCAGTGGTGTAAAATGCTATATCCAGCAAACTCAATGTCTCCATTTTCTAAGCCTATCTGGTAGGCTTCCTGTAAGGATTGGATGGTTTGTCTTAAATGTTCCTTACGAAACCTAACGGATGTATTGACAACAAATTTTGTTTTACATTCAATCTGTTTATCATGAAAATTGTCTAGCAAGTTCAAGGCAAGCTGTCCCAATTGATACCCTGTTTCCCAGTCTCCTAAAATACAACTCATTAATAGTCCATATAATCCATATCCCAATGTGGATTCAGCACTATTTCCATACTCAATTGAGAGGCTAACCATTTTAAGAACGATGAGCACAAAAAGATTGGGATCTGCCTGAAAAGCGGCGGCGTTAGCACCTGCCAGTAATCGTAAGCTCGATCGGGCGTGTGCATCTTGCATCGGCGGTAAGTTAGCTAGGTTCGCGATCGTTATCGTCTGAACTTGTGCTGTGACATTGGCAAATGTAGCTTCAATATCAGACCCGGTTGGAGCGGACGGAAAATAAACATTGAGGTGCTGAAGTCCTTCTAGAGCAACCTCTAGAGAAGCCATAAACTGGGTTTGCGAAGCATAGGCTTGAATCTTGATCTCATAGGCTTTGATTCGATCCAAAATAGAGTTGGACTGTTGTAGAACCTGTTCTACAAGTTGTTCCATCGCGGCAAAGTCGCCGCTGAGATAGGCTGCCTCTGCTGCTGACTCATGCAATGCCAGACAGAGTGCATAGTGTAGTTCCCAAGCATTGGAGGCTAAGAGTTCTCGACCTACTTTGAAATATCCAACAGCCGCCTCATAGGCAGTGGATGCTAATGCTTTCCGTCCTACTTTTAGATTTAACTGGGCAAGGCGATCTCGTTCGGTTTGATCCGTCAGTAACTCTACTCCATAATTTAATTGGCTGACGATCTCAAAAACATGTTCCTCCTGCAAAGCTTCAGGAGTATTTTGCAACATTAGTTGCCCAATTTTGAGATGGGTGATTTGCTTTTGATCGTCTGGAATGAGAGAGTAGGCAGCTTGCTGCACTCGATCGTGGAGAAATCGATAATGGAGCACATGCGACTCTGAAACGAGTTCTGGTGTATCCCGCCCTATATAAAACTTGTAGATTTGACTTTGAGGGAGCACTAACCCCTGTTGCAGGGCTGACCATAAATCGGTCGCTGTTGCGATTTCTGAATGCTCAGAGACGATCGCTAACGTGGTCAGATCAAACTGATTGCCAATACAGGCGGCCAGTGTGAGCATGGCTTGAGTGGCTGTCGGCAGTTTTTGCAACTGCAACGCCATAAACTCCACCACGTCATCCGTCAGGGCAGCCTCCCGCACTTGGGCAATATCACACTGCCAATGTCCTGCCTGCCAATCAAATTCAATCAGCCCATCCTGATGCAAGGCTTTGAGAAACTGGGTGGCAAAAAACGGATTGCCTTGCGTCTTTTGAACCACTAGATCGGTAAGCGGTTGAGCTACGACCTCGGTGCAATGGAGTGTATCCGCAACGAGACGATTCAGATCATGGGGACTGAGGGGTTGCAGCGTGATGGTGTTGACGGTTGCTGCGGCTTTGGCGATCGCGGCGATCGTCAACATTAGAGGATGGGCAGGCGAGACTTCATTGTCCCGGTAGGCTCCAATCAGCAACAGATAGCCCGTGGCCAACTCGGTCATCAACAAATTTATGAAGCTGAGTGATGCCGCATCCGCCCATTGCAAATCATCCAAAAACATGACTAGCGGATGATCCGGTGTAGTGAAGATCTGGATGAACTGCTGAAACAGTAAATTAAACCGATTCTGAGCCGCTGTTCCAGATAGCTCTACCGCCGCAGGCTGTGCCCCAATAAGGCGCTCCAGTTCTGGCATCACGTCAATGAGCACCTGTCCACTGTCACCCACAGCAGCGAGAATCTGGGACTTCCACACCTGCAATTGCCCATCACTTTCACTCAACAATTGCCGCATCAAGTTGCGCAAGGCTTGCACCACACCCGAAAGCGGAATGTTGCGATTAAACTGGTCAAATTTGCCTTTGATGAAATAACCGTGCTGTCGGGCAATCGGCTTGTGGACTTCATTCACCACAGCCGTTTTGCCGATCCCAGAGAAACCCGCTACCAACATCAGCTCGGTGTGCCCTTGGGAGACTCGCTCAAAGGCATCCAGGAGCGTTTGGACTTCGGCTGCTCGACCGTAAAGGCTTTCGGGAATCAGGAAGCGATCGCCCACATCTCGGCTACCTAACTCAAACGGCTCAATCCCATGAGTCTCCTGCCACTGAGCCAGACAGTGCTCCAAATCATACTTCAGCCCCAACGCACTTTGGTAACGATCTTCAGCATTCTTCGACATCAGTTTCAGAACGATGTCCGAAAGCACGTTGGGCAGGGTAAACGATCCATCTGAACCCCGAACTTCATGCAATGGTGCAGGCTGTTTCGCGAGATGGCAATGGATCAGTTCCATGGGGTCATCAGTAGCAAACGGTAACTGCCCGGTGAGGAGTTGATAGAAGGTGACACCTAGGGCGTAGAAATCGCTGCGATAGTCAACGCCACGATTCATGCGACCGGTTTGCTCTGGTGAAAGGTAAGCCAGTGTGCCTTCCAGCGCCTTCGCTGCTTGAATCTCTTGGGTCTCGCGGGGCAAGAGGGAGGCAATACTAAAATCGGTGAGTTTGACCTGAAGGGTGTCTGGATTGAGCAGAATGTTGCCAGGTTTGAGGTCTTTGTGAATCACGCGCTGATGGTGAAGCTCGGACACGGCATCCACCACTTGCAGGGCAATCTGAAAAAACGCAGTCAGGCGTTGCGACAGATTCCCCCAGGAACCCGTTTGCTCTAACAGTTTTTTGAGCGATATCCCCCCAAAATCTGCCATTACCAGGGCATAGCCGTTCTGGTAGGGTTCTAAAGCGAGGGGTTTCACAATAGTGGGCAGGTCGAAGCTTTTAGCGATCGTGTACTGGTTACGGAACTGCACCAGTTCGTTGAAACTGGGAAAGGGATGGCGCAGAACTTTGATCACGACTGGATGGCGATCGCACTCTCGCACACCCCGATAGACCTGGGTGCGAGTGCCTGCGTAGAGAGGTTCTACAATCCGATATCCCGGCAGGTGAGTCATTGAGTTCATTTTCCCATCTTCAGAAGTTGACTGGCTGCCAAACTTCCCACCTAATCTATAATTTCTAGATATTTTATAACAATAGTCCGGACAGAATCAAGCAGCTATGATGCCGTAGGAGCGCAGGTTTTGATAGTTGGGGTGGGATTTAATCACGGTTGGGTTCACGTCTAACTCGCGAATAAAGCGTTGTAGCAGATGGTCGTTGAAGGCAACACGCTTGTAGCTTGCCATTGAAAAAGTAGAGACGGACTGTTCACACTCTGATTGGGAATGACGGTATTGGTCATGATATTTGGCAAGATTAAGGGCAGATAAACTGGCATTGAAGTGAAAATCCAGCTTTTTAGGGTCACGGGTTTGGGCATCACTGAGTCCAGTAAATTGCTTAGCATCCCTGAAGATAAATTCAATGTATAGCACTACGCAAATACGTTAAGACACCGATGGAATGCCGCATCGACACACTCACGGAAGCTATCAAAGTCCTGCCACCGTTGTCTCATCCAGTTTTTGAACATAAACCACCAATGCTCAATCGGGTTGAAGTTTGGAGAATAGGGAGGCAGATACCATAACTCACATCCTGGTGCGGCTACGATATCCTCAATGGACTGAGCGTGATGGAAACTGGCATTATCGATGACGATGGCATCCCCTGGTTGCAACTGCGGCAACAGACACTCCTCTAACCACACCTCAAACAAATCGCGGTTGCAGC
>CASBQE010000164.1 GCA_949127665.1 Synechococcales cyanobacterium PMM_0083 | reverse complement strand
CTGCAACGTTTTGCACATTAGGGTAACCTGATTCATGGGGTTTCATCATCAGAATGTAGTAATTCTCATGAAACCCTTCTCTGCTCACCTTTTGCAAGCTTTTGTCCTGTACTAAGGTGTCATTTATGTCTTCTCAAGTACCCCTGTGCGCCATAACTCCTGTCCTCTAGCCCAACTCTTATGTCTATCAAAAATCTGATCTCTCTCGGCTTATTAATTTTTATCCCGATCGCGATCGCGGCTGAAAAGCTGGAATGGGATGCTTTGCTGGTGTTTGGGCTGTCGGCTGTGGCGATCGTGCCTTTAGCAATTTGGCTCAGCACCGCCACCGAAGAGTTGGCAGTGACCCTAGGTCCGACTATTGGCGGTTTGCTAAACGCAGTCTTTGGCAACGCCACGGAACTAATTATTGCCCTAGTTGCCCTGAGAGCCGGTTTGGTAGACATTGTGAAAGCCAGCATCACGGGAACTATTGTCAGCAACCTGCTGCTGGTGATGGGGCTATCGATGTTTCTGGGCGGGTTACGGTATAAAGAACAGGAGTTTAAACCTGTGGTTGCCCGAATGAATGGTTCCACGATGACGTTGGCAGTAATTGCGATCATTTTGCCTGCGATGGTGATTTCTACTTCAAATGTAGTGGAACCCAGTGCGATTACCGGACTCTCACTCTTTGTGGCAGCGGTAATGATTGCGGTCTATGCCTTTACTCTGCTGTTTTCCCTGAAAACCCATAGCTATCTCTATGAAGTGGGAGTCGTGGAGTTAGAAGGAGAAGGTTCAGTGGACGGAGACGGGCACGAAAAACCGAACCTCTGGCTGTGGATGGGCGTTTTGCTGGTTGCCACGATTGGAGTTGCTTTTATCTCAGAAATTTTTGTGGGAGCCGTGGAAGAAGCGACGGCGGGATTAGGATTGACTCCCTTGTTTACTGGGGTGATTTTGCTGCCCTTGGTGGGCGGTGCTGCCGAGTACGTGACTGCTGTGCGCTGTGCCTTGAAAAATAATATGGATTTATCGGTTTCTGTGGCAATGGGTTCCAGCCTGCTGGTGGCGCTGCTGGTAGCACCGCTGCTGGTAATTGTGGGGCAGGTGATTGGGCAACCGATGGATTTGAACTTTAATCTGTTTGAGGTGGTGGCGATCGCGATCGCGGTAGTTACTGCGAACTTGATCAGCCTGGATGGTCGCTCCAACTGGCTCGAAGGAATGCTGCTGCTATCAACCTACGCGATCTTGGGTGCTTCGTTTTATTATCATCCTGTATAAAATCAGCCCTGTTGCCAAAACTGAGACAAAATCTCACCTGGTGGGCGATCCCAGGTATCGATATGTTGATGAATCAACGCGCCCGCATTCAAGGTGTAAATAGAGTAACCGTTGAATAATAACTTGGGCTTCCAAGGCAGGCGTAATGTCCCCCTGACTGTCCAATCAGCCCGAATAGTCTGTTCACTGGCAGGGACAACTTGATGAACATCGAAATATAATTCTGTAAAAAACAACCGTCCGTGAAATCGGAGTGTCCAGAAAATAATTCGATAATTGAACTTGCCCCGAAATGTGTTGACCGGATCTCGAAAGAAAATATCTTGACTATAGATATCATAAGAAATGTCTTGATCAAACAGCGTCGGCAAATCTTGCTTCAGCACCGCGATCGCCTGCTCAAGTTTAGCGGCATACTCCGATTCGCGGAGTGGCTGACTCACAGGATCACTTCCTCAAAATTGATCGTATCGTGGTGCGGATCAGCATGGCTAACGCGGAGTTGCAGATGATCACCGGGTTCAATCGAGCGAGTAAAGCGCATCGCCATTTCCAGACCTAAATCTTCCAGCAGCACCAGACCTAAGTTTTCGTGTTCCCGCAGCCACCGCAACATTAGAGCTTGCCACACTTCATCGGGCGATCGCCGCAAAAATTCCAATCCCCAGTAGCGGTTCGTTTGCCGCTCGACCGAAACCGCTTCGTACAACGTGCTGCTCAAAGTCATGGTAATTTCTTGCACCTGCTCTGCCGAAAAGGGCAATGGCTCTCCGCGCAAATGGGCTTTTAGCTGAAAGTGGGTTAGTAAATCCGTATAGCGACGAATTGGGGATGTCACCTGGGTATAGGTTTCCAACCCTAAGCTGGCATGACGCGCCGGGGTGATGCTCATCTCGCTGCGGGTCATACAGCGGCGAATGGCACAGAATCGCACGGGACCGGGAGGTAGCAGCATTAACTCTTGTTCTGGGGGCAATTCAGGTTGGGGTTGATGCCGAAAGGGAATCGGCAAGCTATGAGTTTGTGCGTAACGAGCAGCGGTTTCTCCTGCCAAAATCATCATTTCAGCGACTAATTGCCGTGCGATCGAGTCTTGCAGGACGGTAATGCTAATTTCACCTTCTCTCACCTTAATCGACGATTCTGGCATGTGAATGCTGATTGCCCCCTGAGACTGCCGCCAAGTTTGCCGCTGTTTTGCCCAAGTGGCGATCGCCTCTAGCTCCGACTCTTCCTGCACACCGCCCAACTCCAGCATTTCGTCCACGTCTTCATAGGTGAGGCGATAGGTGGTTTTAATCTGGCTGGGATGAATGCTGTACTCTTGAACCGCGCCCAGTTCATCTAAAACCACGCCAAAGCTGAGCGCGTTGCATACCTGCCCTTGCACCAAACTCATCGGTCCCGTTGCCAGTTCCGAGGGAAACATGGGAATCATGCCCGTCGGCAGATACACTGTGGTGCTACGGCGGCGGGCTTCTAGATCGAGTTCATCTCCAGGGGTGAGCCATCGGGTCGGGTCAGCAATATGAATCCAGAGCCGCTGTTTCCCTTCAGGTAAATATTCCAAGCTCAAGCCATCATCAATTTCCTGAGTGCTTTCATCATCAATGGTGTAAACCTTGAGGTGCGTTAGATCTAGCCGATCTTGGTGGGCATCAACTGGGGGAGAACTTAAGCGATCGTGCGCCACTTCCAAAACCTTTTGCGGAAATTGAATCGGAACTTGACTACGGCGCAAAAATAGATTTTCGTGGGGATTCCACACTTCCAAATCTACCAGGAGTTGAAAGGCTGCTTGCGGACTCTCTGATCGCTTTAGGTGTGTCAAGGACTCAAGAGCAGCCGTCCGTTGAGTGGCTTCATCACCCAAAGTGGCATAGCGTTCCAACGACTCCAACCGCAGGCGATCGCTACTTCGCCATTCCACAGTTTGATGGTCAAGCGCTTGCTGCAACCGGGTGAAATATCCTTGTAATTCTTGCTGACGCTGCGCCTCTATTTCTATCTGGTGCTTCAATTCTGCAACTTGCGATTTAGGGCGCGGTTCGTAGCGATCGCCCTTCAACTTGAAATACAGCTTATCTTCCGACAATAACCAGTACGCGGCGTAACACAGCGGCGGACTTTGTTCGGAAAATAAAAGTAGCGCCATTTCTGCCGGATCAATTGTTTCCCGATCTTCGACTAACAACTCCCAAGCGACTTCTAGATTGGATAGATCTAGGTAAGGCTCAACCTGCTTCAGAAAACTTGGAATACTAGACGGCTTATATGTCTCCCCGGTGACTTGATACTCGATTTGGCGGGGATGGATTGTATGCGATTGGTCATGATCATCAATCGCAATCCAGTGCTTTTTACCTTCAGGACGCTCTACTACAGCGAGACGGCGATCGCTGCTGACCCGAAATTCTACAAGGGTTCCCTTCTCCATAGATAAAAGCAAGTTGAAGACAACAGTAACGTCAAGCCCCAGCATTTATCAATCTAAAAAATGACTGCTAGGGTTTAAGCCTTCAAAAGGCAAAAACCTGCACAGTCTACCGTGATCGGAAGATCCAGCGATCGCGATGCTTTCGAGAAACAGCCGCAATTTACCTTGGGCGACTTTAACCCTCTGCGTTAATGAAAGGTAGAAGCGCTACAATCCGCGCTCGCTTGATGGCTTCAGTCAGATTACGCTGTTGTTTGGCGGTCAAGCCAGTAATCCGACGAGGCAAAATCTTTCCTCGTTCTGTGATGAACTTACGCAAAAGATCCACATCTTTATAATCGATGGGGTCTTCAGGCTTGATTGGAGAAACGCGACGGCGAAGATAGGTCATGAGTGCAAATAGTTAATGAAAAGTGTTAGTGGTCAATTTGTACAAAAATAGTATTGGAGGATAGTTGTTGAATCAGCGATCGTCCAACCAAGAGACATTTCTGCTACTTAATTTCTTTATGTACGTTGTGCTTGTTACAGTGAGGGCAAAACTTCTTCAGTTCTAGCCGCGCCGTAGTGTTGCGGCGGTTTTTCTTGGTGGTGTAACGAGACACACCCGGAGAGCGCTTATCCGGATTGGTGCGACACTCGGTACATTCCAGCGTAATAATGATCCGTACGTCCTTACCCTTAGCCATAATCCTAACAACTCAACGATTGAGACAAAATTTCGACACGAATATCCATTATTTCACACGACGCTTAGCTTCGGCAAATATTTGCTTAATTTTAATATCCAGCGAGTAACCGCGACCGCTTTGAACAATAATCGTGTGGGCAACGCGATCGTGAAATGCCTGTCGATTATTAGTATCCGTAAAAGCAAAGCTGCAATCCATTAGCAAGGGAATGGGGGCTACCAGCAAAAAACCATTGGTTGGGCTAAGGCTCTCCAGTCCAATCAAGATCAGTAAGCTGCCCAAACCCGTGAGCGTTTCTCGCTTCCCTAAATCCACTAATCCTGGAATTACCCGAAATCGGGGATTGACTAGCTTCATATCCATTGCCCATCGCCCTAGGCTTTGCCCCCGATTTTGAACTACCAAAAACACTCGTAAAACGACCCACAAAATAATGAATGTAGGAATGTAAAAGCTGCTTCCCAACAGTAAACTAGGCAGAGCCGCCGCACCAAAATCGATCGCAAACGCCGCCACACGCCGCTCCATTGGCACTCTTAAATACCGCCCCGTTACATTTAGCTCACCGCTCATGGGAATTTAGTAAAGATTATCCTTACTATGCTACTTATTATCAGGAAGAGATGATAGTTTTTCCAATTTACGATGCAGCACTTTAGCCGTGATGCCGCTCAATCTAGCTAGGGAGCGGCGGCATTTTTAAAACCTTGAGCGTTAAACCCCTGAGCAGAGCGCTTATCATTTGTTGAAAGCAATTCGAGGAGGTGAACTAATGACCCAAAGCAATGACCCAAAGCAATGAAAATGGCAGCCGACTCGATCGCATTGAGTCCATCATGCTTGAACTTGCAACCGCTAGCGTGAGACATGACAACGAGTTCAGCCGTATTAATACAACCCTTGAGAGAATAAATGAGCAACAGGCAGCCAATGCCCGACAGATTGAGACAAACACTCGACAAGGACGACTCAATCAAGAGAGTATTCATACCCTGACTGCCAGCATTCAAGACCTTCGCAACGTGGTGGCAGACTACATTCCAAAACGTTCACAGGCATAAAAAACGTCCGACATACACAACGTAAAAGCGTTATGGAACTTTGAGAAGGCAATCCTTCATCTTGTCCACAACGCTTTATTGCTGGAGCGTTTTTTTAGATAGTGAGCCTTTGAGAATCACAGACGAGGCAGGTTAGTTGTTGTAATAACCCGAAGCCACGCGATCGCGGAAAATCTTCTCGCGCATTCCTTCTACTTCAGGATTCAGGATTGGTTTGACGGTTTCAATTCCAGAACCCAAATTTGCGGTTTCCATGATTTTTCCAGCGTTTTTGCCGTCGCCCACGAACACCATGGAAGTGCGATCGTTCGGCACAATCATGCCGCAGCTACTCCAAACCCGGCTGCCGCTATTGCTATAAGGTTTACAAGCAGCTAGAACATTGTTCTTCTGGGTCATATAGATCGGACCAAACACTTTAATTTCGCCACCCGCGTTATAGGCGATCGGTGTATCGCCACCTACGCTTAACTTGCCACACAGAACTTCAGCCTTGCTCCAGTCTTCTTTGCCAAGGGAATTCAAGAATCCACGCACCCGCACTTCACTGGTGCAAGTGCCCGCAAAGGTAAACGCTTCACCCGCTTTTTCACTCGTAAAGTTGTATTTTTTGCCGTTGTAACGGAAACTGCCGTTGTCAACAGCACTGCTCCAATGGAATTGGTCAGCAGGCATGGGTTTAGCGGTTACAGCACTTGCAGCAAAGGTCGCGATCGTTGCGCCAATGGTTAAAGCAAATAACGTTTTCAAATTCATAACGGTGTATCCTTTCCCTAGTAACAGATTGAATGAACTGATTGAGCATCATTGCCTGATAAACCTAAAACTGTGAGTTTAGTACTCAACAATTTCAGCGTTCTGGAGAGGCAAAACCCAAAACAAAGCTAGCCTTTCTTTTTCAAGGAAGGGAGTAGAGAAAATACTTAAACCTTGTTTAGCAAAGTTGCACTTATGACTTGTTTAACGGAATAGATTCTGGATAACTGCTGATGACATCTACAAAACTGCCTGTAAGCAAAGATTTGAGGTGCCCCTACTTCATTGAGTTTTTCGCAAAGATTTATTAAGCCTTGATGTGAGCCATCTGATCCTCTAGAGATGCCTACAAAAATCTATTTGCCGGATCAATCCGGATTAGTTTAGTGATCTTGACCAAAATCAAGGAAAATTTTAAAGCCGTTTAAGTATGACGAAACGAGTCATATCTTGTCTGGGAAATCCGTTTTGCAGCTAACCATATTTCCCAATTCTCAGGAATCACCCCGATGAAAAATCTGATCCAAGGTTTGCACGAGTTCAAAACAGAATTCTTTTCGGCTTATCAAGAGCGCTTTGAAGAACTTACTCACGGACAAAACCCCAAAGTTCTCTTCATTACTTGCTCTGATTCGCGGATCGTTCCTAGTTTAATTATGCAAACAGAACCGGGCGATTTGTTTGTGATTCGCAATGCTGGCAACATCATTCCACCGTTTGGGGCTGCGAATGGAGGAGAAGGCGCAGCGGTGGAGTATGCCATTCATGCGTTAGGCATCAATCATATTATTGTTTGCGGTCATTCGCATTGTGGTGCGATGAAAGGCTTGCTACAACTCGGATCGCTAGAAGAAGAAATGCCGCTGGTTTACGATTGGCTAAAACACGCAGAAGCGACTCGCCGATTGGTGCAAGAGAACTACAAAGGCTATTCCAAAGACGAAATGCTGGAAATTACGATCGCCGAGAATGTCCTCACCCAAATCGAAAATCTAAAAACCTATCCAGTCGTGCGATCGCGGATGTATCAAGGAAAGCTTCAGATCTACGGATGGGTTTATTTGATCGAAACGGGCGAAGTGATGGCATACGATCCGGTGACTCACACGTATATTCCGCCTCAAAGCCAAATTGAGCCTTCTCAACCTGGGCAATATCGCTCAACTCAAGCGCCTCCAGTCTTCTGCGATTTGCCTCATCAAGTAGCCCTAGCTCCAGAGCATTTACCCGCGATCGCTGCTAGCAACAGCTTGATTAACGGCACGGTAATGGGCAACGGGCACACTAACAGCAGCCCTAAAAATGCTCCAGGCGGCATCACTTGGTTAACCCCTGAACAAGCCGATCGCATCCATCGAGGCTCCACATCGAAGTCTTAGCCGAAGCCGATGGCATTTTCAACGTCCCCCAAATTTTGTTAAGCTGCTCTTAGCTCAGCCCGCTCAAATCCATGCGATTTCGGCGGCGGCGCAGTTTTAGAAGTGACCCATAGTAATTGAGGAATTTCTCCACTGTCATAAACCCGAAACTCATTTTCGAGTTTCGCTTCAGCTTTACGAATTGCTTGATTTAACACCAAAGAGCCATCAGGATCAGAAACAGAGCGATGAAAGGTGCCAGGAGGAATGCGGAGAATGTCGCCCCCCGTTTCTAACCGGACAATATGAAATGGATATTCCCAATCAAAGTTAACGAGATAAAAGGTGCGTCCGCCGGATAATGCCAGCAAATTATCTTCTTGTTTGGGGTGTAGATAAAACTGCCAGTTGCCCTTTAAGGAATTGTTTGGACTGACCGCTGGACCGTCATGAAACACCAAATCACGAGCATTGGAGTTGGAGATAGTGATGTCAAAAAAACGAACCTTGGGCGTGTCGCGGAATTTTTGGTAGGGTATCAACTCAAACATATTGCTCAGTCTCAATTCTAGTAAGTGCAAGTTGTGAATCGTTTGGGTTAAACAGACAAAACCATGCAGATAGTGGAACTTATCTCACTCGCGTTGGCTCTCCTCTGCTTCCTGTTAGATTCAAACAACTTAACAGTTGTAGGTTTAGCCTAGCCTGAGTAATTAGACATAAACAAAGCCTTTCGCGAGTTACATTTATGCAGAAAGCGAATAGATGCAGTCGATAACTATTTTTCAGTTGCAAATTTTGGCAGCCGTGGCGGAACACCACAGTTTCTCTGAGGCTGCTTTGCAACTAGAGATTTCTCAATCAGCGGTGAGTCGAGCGATCGCGGCACTGGAAGAGGAACTAGGGGTATCGTTGCTGTCGCGGGGACGGTTTGGGGCAAGGCTTACGCCCGTTGGTGAACGCATTTTGGTTCATGCTCACCAGATTTTGCAGTTGCGCGATCGCATTGATCACGAAATTGATCTAGAGAAAAATCTCAGCGGTGGACGGATTCGCATCGCCTCGTTTCGCAGTGCTGCGACCCATTTGCTGCCGCCGCTGATTGCTCAGTTTTGCCAGCGCTTTCCCAATGTCAAAGTCACGCTAACGGAAGATGACCCAACCGGGGTGGAACTGGCACTGCGCGAAGGACTGGTGGATATTGGTTTGGTACCCTTGCCGCGATCGTCGGATGATCTGGAAACCTGGGAAATTGCCCGTGATGAATTTGTGGTGCTGCTGCCACCGTCTGCTAAGCCAATTCCTCAGCAGTTAACCTGGCAGGATCTCGCCCAATATTCCTTCATTCTCTATAACTACGCTGAATGTACCTCTGCGGTTCGGGATCACTGGACTCAATGGCAGCAGTCGTTTAAGGTTGCCCACGAAATTAAGGAAGATTCTACGATTGTTAGCATGGTTTCCCAAGGGCTGGGAGCCGCAGTGCTGCCACGGTTTGCCGCGCTGCCAATTCCTAGCGGCATTCAGGTGCGATCGCTGCCCGTGCCGCTGGAACGCATCATTGGTGCGGCAATCTTTTCCAATGGGTTGCACTCTCCCGCAGCATTTACCTTTCTAGATTTGCTGCGGGGCAGAGGAATGTTTGCATCGAAAAGTTAATGGGTAACTTAGACCGATTTTTTAGGCTAATTCAGCGATCGCAGTGCGAATTGCCTCAACTCGCTGGCGATTTACGCCTAAATCTGATTCGCCAAGCCGCGATGCCGATCGCACTTCAATCATCGGCTCAAGAGTATTGACATAAAATTCCACATCATCCACAAAGCCCATGAGGGCGCTAGTAAACTCAGCGTAAAGATAAGTATCCGTAATTTGAATAATTTTGGTTCGAGGCAAGGATTCAATCGTTGTTTTGAGTTGCGCGATCGCCTCTGCGGGGGTTCCCTCATAGCGCAGCGACTCAATCTGATGCTCAGCATCTTGGCTTTGGCTACTCACACAGTTAGGAGAACTGGGACAATCCGCCAACTTTCCATCCGTTATTCCCAAATTAGTTGGGCGACTCCCAGAAAACGAAAACAACCTGCCAGACATCGCAATTACCTCAACGTGAACAGATGGATAAGCCGCCGCAGGATTCACGAACCCAAACCAACCGACTAGAGTAATCAACGCGGACTGAAACAAAACGGGAAGCAGAACACGCCAGAAAGAGCGAGGTTTTTTATTCAATGGGTTAAGCATAATAATGTGCGATCGCGTTTCTTTACAGTTTGCAACACAAAGCGATCCAACACAAGGTAAACCTCTTACTTGCCCCTTACTTGCCGCTTACTTGCCGCGTTGGGATGGGCGCATTCCACCTTGCCCAAAATTAGCTCGAACGGGCGGTTCCGGCTGTAGCTGCTGGCGACCATTGCGAACAATTCGCAGCATTTCGCCAAGCTGAGATTCCATGTCGTGCAAGGTGCGATCGGCGTAGTCATCAGCCCCGGCTTGAATCGACTCACATTCCGCGATCGCCAGCCGCTGCATTTCTTCCAATTCTTGCTGTGCCTGGTGGCGCATTCGATCAATTTCGGCGATCGTTTGCTCCCGAATCGACTCACACTCTTGCTGCACCCGCTGGCGAATCTGCTGTGCCTGCATCTCTGACTGCCGCACAATGGTTGACTCGTTCATCAGTTGATTGGAGCGGCGATCAGCAGTATCAATAATTTCCTGAGCATATTGCTCTGCCTGCAAAAAGACCTCTTCCTTGTGACGCACAATGGTGTCCGCCTCATGAAACGCATCCGGCAAGCTCAAACGGATTTGGTCAAGCTGCTCAATAATCCGTTCTTCATCCAAAAAAGTTCGCCCAAAAAAGCGAGGACTATCGAGAATCATCTCTTCTAGCCGGTTCAATTCACGCTGAATATCTACTCCGGTTCGTCCACCTTCCCTGGAAGAAACTCCGTTTTGGGAGGCTCCAACAGTGGCGTTGAATCCTGCTTGAGGCTCGATATTGGAAGAATCTTGGCGTAACATTTATAAATATCTGGGGCGACAGGTTGAGGGACAAGATGATCTATTCGACCGCCAAGTTTAGCAATTTCTTTAACCAAACTGCTGCTGAGAAAGCTGTGTTCGTTAGAGGTTGCCAAAAAGACAGTTTCAACTTCCTCAGAAAGCGTCTTATTGGTGTGTGCCATCTGCAACTCCATCTCAAAGTCAGATAGCACCCGCAGCCCCCGCAACAGCACATAAGCCTGTCGCATCTTTGCGTAAGTCACCGTTAGCCCATCAAAACTGTCCACTTCAACATTAGTGAGATGACCAGTAGAACGCCGGATCAGATCCATACGCTCGGCGATAGTAAACAGCGGAGTTTTGTTTGGGTTACGCAGCACGGCTACGATGACCCGCTCAAAGAGGCGAGAACCCCGTTCAATTACGTCCAAATGCCCAAGGGTGATTGGGTCGAAACTGCCAGGGTAAATTGCAAACACCAACGGGAACCAAATCGACTGATGAGGCGATTATAAGAGCAAATGCCAGTTTAAAAGCAGGAAGGTAAAGACGAGTTCAGCAGAAACAGACTGTTTTTCTGTCGTAACATAAGCTTGATAAGGAAGATAACGTTTCATGGTCATATTACCTTTACCAAGAAACAGCTTAACTTATGACGAATGATCAACGGCTCATAGAGTTAATAACTATGATGAAGTGAATAATGGTCTCTTTGACGACAACAATTAAATTTCTGCAAGAACCCACTTCCGAAGCATGGATAGAGCAGGCGTTAGCAAATTTAGATACGGTTTTGTTGGATCATTCCCACTGTGAGCGCAAGGCGGCGGGAGTGGCGTTGAATCTGATGTTTCGCTACCCGGCGCATACAAAACTGGTGCGATCGCTGACTGCCATTGCCCAAGAAGAACTGGAACATTTCGATCAGGTCAACCAGATTTTGGAGCAGCGTGGCATTCCGCTAGCGCCTTTGGCGGCTCCACCTTACGGAGCCAGCTTGAGTAAGCAAATTCGATCGCAAGAACCCGATCGCCTGCTGGATGCGCTACTGGTATCTGCCTTAATTGAAGCTCGCAGCCATGAGCGCTTAGGTTTGCTGGGAAACCATTGTCCTGATTTAGAACTGGCAAAGTTTTATCGAGGATTGATGGCATCGGAAGCGCGTCACTATGGGATTTATTGGGTTTTGGCAACAACCTATTGCGATCGCTCCCAGGTCGATCAGCGACTATCAGAATTGGCAACGGTCGAAAGTGAGCTACTCTCCACGCTGCATTCCGAACCCCGAATTCATAGCTAGCAGGGATTTGACACATGGCAACCACATTGCTGATTCAAGCAGACTCCGCTCCGATGGCGATCAATCTGCCCACGTTAAGCCAGATGACAATGCCAGAGTTCTATGAATTTTGTCAGGCGAATCCAGAGTTGCGAATTGAGCGATCGGCGAAAGGAGAAGTCATTATTATGTCCCCAGCGTTTTCAGATACCGGAAATCGCAATTTCAACCTTGTCGTGCAGCTCGGAGTCTGGGCTGAAAAGGATGGGACAGGCATTGGATTTGATTCTAGTGCCGGGTTCACTTTACCGAATGGGGCAACCCGTGCCCCAGATGTCGCTTGGATTAAAGCCGATCGCTGGAACCAGTTAGCGGAGGCTGAAAAGGCTTCGTTTGCCCCACTTTGTCCCGATTTTGTGATTGAGCTACGCTCAGCTAGTGACAGCCTCACAACGTTACAGGCGAAGCTGCAAGAATATATTGAGAATGGAGCAGCTTTGGGTTGGCTGATCGATCGCCAACAGCGCCAAGTTCATATTTGTCGCCCCAATCAAGCCATAGAGATTTTAGAGAATCCTGAAGCGGTAAGTGGTGACCCTGAACTACCTGGATTTGTCTTGAACATGGCAAAAGTTTGGTAGCGAATAATCATGCGGCAGAGCTATCAGACTTTTCTAATTCGAGATTGGCAACCGGGCGATCGCGCCCTTGCCGCTAAAGTCATTCGCTCTATATTAGTAGAGTATGGTTTGGATTGGGAGCCTGATGCAGCCGATCGCGATGTGCGAGAAGTCGAAACCTACTATTTGCAGACAGGCGGCGAGTTTTGGGTAATTGAGCAAGCAGGAGAAGTGGTGGGCACGGGAGCCTACTACCCCATTCAACGGGCACCCAACGCGGTCGAGATCCGCAAAATGTATTTGTTGCCAGCCGCGAGAGGGCGTGGTTTGGGGCGATGGCTGCTGCATCAATTGGAAGCAGCGATCGCGACCCGTGGATTTGAACAAATTTGGATCGAAACCGCCAGTGTTTTGCAGGAAGCCGTCAAGCTTTATGAAAGCAACGGCTATGAACCCGCGACCGGAGTCGAGACAGCCCGATGCGATCGCGTATATGTGAAGGTTTTAAGTTTTAAGTTTTGAGTTTTGAGTTGGGGCAAAAAGTTTTGAGTTTTAGCCCATCATTGTTAGTACGCACAACAATAGTGTCTCAGTCCATTCCACAACGGCTCCGTAGGTGTCTCCTGTGTGACCGCCCAGCTTGTAGTTAAACCAAGCTCCCGTCAGAATCGCGATCGCGCCGCCACCCATTGCCATTCCCACTGCCACAGACCACTGCTGCGGATGTAGCCAACCAAAAATCCCGCTGAACCCCAAGAGCAACAGCAAACTAGGAAGCGCTTGCCAAATCGATTGAATTGCCACCTTATGCAAAGCGCCTTTTCCTTCAGGTTTCAGGTAAGGATAGCGGGCGATCGCCACCAGTTGCCCCCAGCGACCCCAACCTGCCGCCGCCATTAAGTAAACCCAGCGATCGGTTTCTAGACTGGCTAAAGCCGTCGTTTTCAACAGCACGATTGCCACAGCAACCATCGCCCCAAAAGCACCCGTGCGACTATCTGCCATCACTTCTAAGCGTCGTGCCGGATCAAGAACTGCCAATCCATCAGCGCTGTCCATTGCTCCATCGAGATGCAGCCCGCCCGTAATACCGACCCACGCGACGATTAGCAGCGCACTGCGAACCAAAACTGGCATTCCTAATTCGTGCAACCCAAGATCGGTCAACCCCAACAACCCACCCATCAGCAAACCAATCAGGGGTGCCCATTGAGCAATTCCATGAAAGTGCAAGCGCCAATGAGTCGGTAAGGGAATGCAGGTATAAAACGCGATCGCGCCTAAAAAAGTGGGTAGGAGCGATCGTCCAACTCTCTCTTTAACTGGCGTTGATGAATGCCGATCTGCCATAGAAACCTAATTTGCAGCGTGAGTAAATCTAGCCTCTCAATATTCGATTTCAGAGTGATCTACATATGGTGGCAAAGTTTAGCGAATACCCACAGATATGCAAAATCTTTTCATTTAATCACTTTTGCGCGAAATTAATCAAATTGATTAGCGGTGACCTAAAAAAGTTGGGATAAAATTAAAGCATATTTATTAGATGCGCAACTTAATTTTTTGCAGAATTTCATTCTCTTTACATCTTTTTGCCACTATTAGTCAAGTCCTTAGATAGTTGGTTTTTCCAACAACTAACGGGCTGAAGTGAATGGATCGAAGTGGTTTCATTTCATATTGCTTTTTGAGAACCATTGGTATGTAGCAACCAAACGGTTTTGGGGTTCTGTTTATTCTGCTTACATAGATACCACTTTTGTCAAAATGCTCGGCTTATTTAGTTCAGAGGCTTTCTCTCCATGAGTTATGAACAATCTTCCAGTAGTCAGCGTCCCCTTGCTCCTTGCATCGTTGATAGTGGCACAATTGTTAACCTTCAAGATATGCAGAGATTGCTTTCAGACTTAGGACGTGTTCAATATATGCATCTTCAAGATGGCATCACAACGAGTCAGGGAGAAGGCTACATTCTTGAAGTTTTTGCCGATCCTTATCGATCGACCCTGATTGCTAACCATGCACTTTATCTCAACGTTCAAAGCTTTGATTACCTTGAGATTGGGCTGTCCTCGGATCAAACGCCTTATTTCAAGTTAGTTCAAGATAGCCGTCATTTAAAAATTGTGCCTTTATCCAATCCGTTGCTGGAGCAGCACAGCCGCAATTTGAATGCGGCAGCTTTGGAAGCGGTGGTTGCAGACGTATTAGCGGCTGGATGGGATGTGCAAATTGATGATGATGAGCATTTCTCTTTTTAAGATCGTTGATCGTCACTCTGCCCTAAAAGTGGCACAATAAAAAATCTGTGGCGATCGCTTAATCCCATTGAAGAGTTCCGTTGAAGACTTATTTTTGTTGAATACTCATTTTTCTTTTCAGTCTCAGGTAGCCTGTAACCACACCCAAGCTAGAGCAGGCGTTTTTTCGACTCCCCACGGACTGGTGGAAACGCCTCGGTTCATGCCTGTTGGCACTTTAGCAAACGTCAAAACCATCACGCCTGATCAATTGCAAGCAACCGGCGCACAAATGGTGTTAGCAAATACCTACCATCTTCACTTGCAGCCCGGTGAAGATATTGTGGCGCGAGCGGGTGGTTTGCATCGCTTTATGGCGTGGAACGGTCCCATGCTGACGGATTCAGGCGGATTTCAGGTTTTCAGCCTGAGCGAAATGCGAACGATCGCCGAAGAGGGCGTTCATTTTCGATCGCCGCGCGATGGGCAGATGATTTTTTTGTCGCCTGAACGCTCAATCGAAATTCAAAATTCCTTGGGTGCCGATGTGATTATGGCATTTGATGAGTGTCCGCCTTATCCGGCGACTCGTGAGAGTGTGCAGGAATCGACAGAGCGCACGTTTCGCTGGCTGAAGCGGTGTATGGTCGCCCATCAGCGATCGGATCAAGCGCTGTTTGGCATTGTTCAGGGCGGAGTGTATCCTGATTTGCGCGAGTTTGCCGCTAAACAACTTGCAGATTTGGATTTGCCGGGTTTTGCGATCGGGGGAGTTAGCGTCGGAGAACCACCGGAACTGATTCAGCACATTGTTCAAGCAACTGCGCCTTTGCTGCCTGCAAACAAACCTCGATATTTAATGGGTGTGGGCACGCATCGCGAAATGGTGCAGGCGATCGCCGCAGGCATTGATCTATTTGACTGTGTAATTCCGACCCGACTCGCCCGACATGGCAATGCGATCGTCCGGGGCGAACGGTGGAACCTGAAAAACACTCGCTTCCGAGAAGATTTTACGCCTCTAGATGAAAGTTGTGCTTGCTATACTTGTCAAAACTTCAGCCGTGCCTACATCAGCCATTTACTCCGATCTCAGGAAATGTTGGCGTACACTCTCCTTTCAATTCACAATATTACTGAACTGATTCAGTTCACGCAGCGCATCCGCCAAGCCATTATTCAAGGGCGTTTTGTTGAAGAATTTGGATCGTGGTTGACCGATTGATTGATGAAAAACTAATTGATCGCGATGGGAATGCGACTGAGTTCCAATTGTTGCAGTATGGCGATCGCTAAAAATTGGATCGTGTTTTAGATTTGACTTTTGGAACATGACCAGCGGCGTTGCTGCAATAGGGTCAAACCCGTGATTACATGATTGCAACAGACTCAGCATGAACTCCCGGCAAGTTTAGCAAGCCACCATCATTGGTCAGCAGGATTGCCTTTAAAGCAGTTGCAGTAGCCGCAATAATTGCATCAGGCAACTTGATTCGGTATTGTTTTCGGAGGGCGATCGTCTGCTCTTTAACTAAAATCTCAATTGGAGCAACTGTAACTTGAGACAAAAAGCTACGGATTTTTTCTTCCTCATCCAAACTCAGATTTGAGTAAGACAGCAATTCAATTTCCGTGATGATTGAAATAGAAAATTGACCGACCGGTAGTGGATCGACTAAGCGATTTCCGATTAAATATAGAACAACATTTGTATCTAGTAGAAATAAAGGTTGTTCATTGCCATTCATTGCGAATTCTCTGTTGATATTCCAAAGGATCTTCCGTCAGATGAATAATGCCTGCAAATTGATTAATATCAACCTGTTGACTGGGATGGCTCTCTAATAACTTCTCGATCTTTTGCCAATCTTCGTAGTCAATTTGCACTGCGATCGGGCGCATTGCTTCATCCGTGACAATTTTTTTCTTAAAAGACAACATTGCTGTATTTGCCCAGATTTCATTGAGCGATCGCGATCTTTAGTATATCTGAACATCTCTTTTCACTCCAAATAGAAGCGCGATCGCTGATCTTCCAGGTCAAAACAGGTGAAATGAAGCTGCGATCTCACCTCGTTGAAGTCAACCGGGACGAACTAGGGTGAAGCGTAAAGTTATTTTGAATTCAGCGCCTTTGAAGACTTTACTGACTGGGTGCAACTAGATAAAAAGCTATATAAAAAGATTGTCGAACTGCTGAAAGATACCCAGCCACATACTTAAAGATTTAAGCGGTTTGACAACACAAGCGCGATGATGGGGAAATCTGTTCCTTTGCGCTTATGGCTTCTCCCCGCGATCGCCCATTTATACTTGATCTAGTCGTCCAATCTGCGCATCCGGCTCTCCTGGAAGGGCTGGACAACTGGCTACAACTGGGATTGATTTCTGATGAGCTGGTGCGGCAAATTTGTGCCGAACAACTGGTTTGCTCAGTACCGCAGGTTGGAGTTGTTGCAGCAGAAACGCCCAGCGGCATAGATCCTACGGTTGGGCAACTAGAAGCAATCGGCGATTTTCTTCCGGTGGATGTGGTGCGGCGGCAATCAGAGCCGCGTCCGGCAAGAGAGAATTCTAGTCGCGATCGCGCTAGTGCTGTTGTCACCGCAGAAGCTTCACCTGCTCGCCCACCCACCATGGCGGCTCGACTGTTGCAGTCGTTTATGGCAGAACTCAGCGTGTTGTGGCTGCTGTTTTTGGGCGTGTTTTTGGTCGTGGTGTCGTCGGGCGTGTTGGCAGCAACCCAATGGCGCAACTTTTCGGCCGTTGGACAATACAGCATTTTGTTAGGCTACACGCTGGTCTTTTGGGGAGTGGGTTGGTGGACGGGCAAACAGGCATCATTACGGTTAACCAGCCGGATGTTGAGCATTGCCACGCTGCTGATTATTCCGGTCAATTTTTGGATGATGGACGGGTTTCGGTTGGGGCAAAGTCCATTGGGGCTGGGCATGGCAGCGATCGCCTCTTTTCTGCTAACTGGCATTCTAATTCTGCTGTTAAAACCAAGCCGGAATTGGATGATGCTGATCGCCGCGATCGCCCTAACTTGGCTGCATTGGGGCTGGGG
>CASBQE010000163.1 GCA_949127665.1 Synechococcales cyanobacterium PMM_0083 | reverse complement strand
GCACCACCCGCTCCACGGGCTGAAAATCTACGCCTAAATCCAAAGAAGAGGTACAGATGACCCATTTGATGGTTCCGGCTTTCAGTCCAGCCTCGATCGCCTCTCGTTCTTTCACCGCAATGGAACCGTGATGCAGAGCAATTTGATGAGTGTGGTCAGGTAAGGCATACAACATTGCCTGATACCAGCGCTCAGCCTGCGATCGCGTGTTGGTAAAAATCAACGTCGATCGCTGAATATCTAGCGCATTCACCAATTCTTCAAACAGATGTAAACCCAAATGTCCCGCCCAGGGAAACGTATCGACCGACTCTGGCAAGATGCTTTTGATCACGGTTTGGCGCTGAAGATCCGTGCGGATAATCACCGGTTTCGCATCCACGCCCACCGCCACCTGTGCCGCTTCTTCCACGTTGCCCAAAGTTGCCGAAATTGCCCAGGTTTGTAACTCTGGGCGCACTCCCCGCAGGTAAGAAAGACATAGCTCAGTCTGGGTGCCGCGTTTGGAACTGAGTAACTCATGCCACTCATCCAAAATAATGCCACTTAGGGATTTGAAAAACGATTGTGCATTAGCGTAGGACAGCATCAACGCTAAGGATTCGGGCGTAGTAATCAGGATTTCGGGCAAGTTTTTTAGCTGGCGAGTCTTTTTGGCAGAACTGGTGTCGCCCGTGCGAGATTCTACCCGCAGATTCCAGCCCATTTCGGCGATCGGTCGGGCGATCGATTGCTCAATATCCCGCGATAATGCTCGTAGCGGTGTCAGGTAAAGCAATCGCAGCCTTGGTTCTGGGGTTGCCAGGATGTCGGCGATCGCGCCCATGACTGCTGCGTAGGTCTTGCCAGATCCGGTGGGCACTTGAATCAAGCCGCTGCACCCCGCCAAATATGCCTGCCAGGTTTCTAGCTGAAATGCTAAAGGCTCCCAGCCCTGTTTGGCAAACCAAGTGAAGACAGGCTGTAAACGTCTATCAGCAGCGTTCATCCAATCACTACACAAAAAACTGTTGAATCTGGCATTGAAAATTAGGCAGCAGCGGAGAGTTGATTTCATCGTTTAACAATAGCGTTGCCGTTCGCTTTAACTGAGCGTTCTCCCGGCGATATACGTCTACTTTTTGTAATCGATAATCTGCAATCCAGTATTCTTCAACTCCCTGACTGGAGTAGAGTTTCAGTTTGGCTTCTCTATCGCGCCGTTCGTTTTGGGTTCCAGGCGATAGCACCTCCACGATTAATTCTGGCGCACCCGTCAAGTGTCCTGCTTCATCTAGCAACAGATCTAAGCGATCGCGGCTGATCCAAACGACATCTGGAATTACGCTGTCTGCATCACTAAAGATGACTCCCGGTGTTAAAAGTGCTTCGCCATTTACGGTTTCGTCTGCCCAAGCCTGGAGCGCCCGATAAATTCTGCCCAGTGTCATTTGGTGCTTTAAATGGGGTGCCCTAGTCACAAATAGCTCTCCATCAATGATTTCGTAGCGCTTCCATTCATCAGCAGCAAGCAAATCCACATCTGCGATCGTCCAACGAATTTGTTCAGGTGCAATTTGATCCATAACAAAACCTTGGCAAAGGAAAGGCTTAAATAAAATTCCGGGCAACCGCGAAGGCTACCCGGAATTTTAACAAGTGTGAATCGGAGGTGTTATCTACACGCCAACCGCTGTCTTTGCCTTGGCGATTAGTTCGCCTTTGGCATACTTAACCGCGTAGATTTCAACACCAACCTGTTTGATCTTGCTAGCGTTGCCTGCTGCCCAGAACTGACGGTAGCGATCGGCGCAAATCTTCTGCATGTACTTGATGGATGGTTTCAGGAAGTGACGGGGATCAAATTCCTTTGGATCTGCGAACAGCGCTTCACGCACCGCAGCCGTGATTGCCAAACGGTTATCGGTGTCAATATTCACCTTACGCACCCCGCTCTTGATGCCCTTTTGGATTTCTTCCACAGGCACGCCATAGGTTTCAGGGATTGCGCCACCGTTTTGGTTAATCAGCGCCAGCAAATCTTCGGGAACGGAAGAAGAGCCATGCATGACCAAGTGAGTGTTGGGCAAACGGCTGTGAATTTCTTCAATCCGGCTGATTGCCAAAATTTCGCCCGTTGGTTTGCGGGTGAATTTGTATGCGCCATGGCTAGTGCCGATCGCTACTGCCAAAGCATCCACTTGACTCCGTTCAACGAAATCAACCGCTTCATCAGGATCGGTCAAAAGTTGGTCGTGAGACAGCACACCTTCAGCGCCATGTCCGTCTTCTGCTTCGCCCATGCCAGTTTCTAAAGAACCCAGGCAGCCCAGTTCACCTTCCACAGAAGCACCGATCGCATGAGCGACCTTGACCACTTCAGCCGTGGTGTTGACGTTGTACTCAAAGCTTGCGGGAGTTTTGGCATCCGCTTCAAGCGAGCCATCCATCATCACGCTGGTAAAGCCATTTTTGATCGCGGTGTAGCAAGTTGCAGGCTCGTTACCGTGATCTTGGTGCATCACGATGGGAATGTGGGGATAGGTTTCCACCGCAGCCAAAATCAGGTGCCGCAGGAAGTTTTCGCCCGCATACTTCCGAGCGCCACGAGAGGCTTGCAGAATCACAGGGCTGTCGGTTTCTTCAGCAGCCTGCATAATTGCCTGGATCTGCTCCATGTTATTAACGTTGAAGGCAGGAATGCCGTAGCCATTCTCAGCCGCATGATCCAGCAATAGCCGCATTGGTACGAGCGCCATAGAAAATCCTCCTGGTTAGTTGGGGTTAGCTTCTTAGAAAAGCTCAAACATTACGATAATCTTAAGACACTTTTCACCCCATCGAAAGACTGATCTCTTGCATCTGACATGCTGATTAAGCAAAAATAACTATTAGATTTACTTATCTACAAAATTTACTCAGTCTAATGATGGAGATTGCACCCAGTTAGGAAGCAATCAGCAGAAAATAATTACAGTCCAAGTTTGCATTTCAATGAGTGACCTGATAAAAATGAACTATTCCAGCAACGCCCCCTTGGATGCGCCGATTGCGGAGAAGCACCCTCATGTTTTGTCCATACATGATGATCAGCGGGTGGATGATTACTACTGGCTGAGCGATCGCGATGATCCCAAGGTGATTGCTTATTTGGAAGCCGAAAATGCTTATACAGCCCAGATGATGCAGCATACCGAAGCCCTGCAAACGGCTCTGTATGACGAAATGCTGGCTCGGATTCAGGAAACCGATTTGTCAGTGCCCTACCGCAAGGGCGACTTTTACTACTACTCTCGCACCGAAGCGGGGAAAGCGTATCCCATCTACTGCCGCAAGCAAGGCAGTTTGGCAGCAGCCGAAGAGGTGTTGCTGGATCAAAACGAGCTAGCCGCAGAACACGAATTTTTTACCCTAGGCGCACTGGCGATTAGCCCGAATCATCAAAT
>CASBQE010000162.1 GCA_949127665.1 Synechococcales cyanobacterium PMM_0083 | reverse complement strand
GGTGTCTGCGGTGGCGATGCCTGCATTGGAAACACGAGAATCCCGGTGTGGTCTCTGGTTCATGATCAGCAATTAGGAATGAGTGATGCTCGTATTTTGGCAGCATTTCCACAACTGACAGCGGTTGATCTCGTGAATGCTTGGGCTTATGCAGAGGCTTATCCAGATGAAATTGAAGTCGCCATTCGAGAAAATGAAGCGGCAATGTGGTCAGAGGTTGGCTAACCTGTGGCACGTCTCTACACCGATGAAAATTTCCCCTTGCCTGTTGTCGAAATTCTCCGTGCTTTAGGTCATGACGTTTTGACGGCTGGGGAAGCCAGGAATGCAAATTTACAGATCCCGGATGAAGACGTTTTAGCTTTTGCGATCGCCAATGACCGAGCCATTGCGACCCGAAATCGTCGGCATTTTATCCGTCTACATCAACTCAACTCTAAACATACCGGGATTATCGTTTGTACTGAAGACCCTGATTTTGAGGGAGTAGCGATGCGAATTAGTCAGGCAATTTCTGCTGAGGAAACTTTAAGTGGCAAGTTGATTCGAGTAGTACGCCCTCTGAATCAGACGAGTCCAGGATGAAGGATAGTGCGCGATCGCTCTAGAAATCCCACTCTTCAAACAACTCAGCAACGGACATCGAAAATCCTGGAACGATCGCGCCGCCTTCTAACGAATCTTGAGGACGCAGCAGGCGGTCTGGTTCGGGCGCGTGGTAGACCAACACATATTTTTCATCGGGATGAATGACCCAGACCAAGCGCGTATCATTCTCAAAATATTCCACAATTTTCGTGTGGATTTCCTCAACCGTATTGCTGGGTGAAAGAATTTCAACTGCCAAATCAGGTGAACCTTGAAAAAAGCCGCGTGGCGGACGCTTTAAGCCCTTGAGTCGTTCTTTGGATACAAAAGAAATATCGGGCGATCGCTTGTTGCCCGTTTTCAAAGTAAAGGCAGTGCTGGAATCACAAACAAATCCTAATTTGTGTTGCCGAACATAGATTGCTAGCAATCCACCCAAAAATGAGCCAATTCCACCATGCTCCATCCCCGAATTGCCCATGTCTACTAACTCCCCATTCACCAACTCATAGCGATGTCCATCTTTGGGCAATGCCATAAATGCTTCATCTGTCCAAACTTTCTGTTCTGTTGAGATCACAGTCCCATCCCTCTTACGGCTTTCTCAAATCATTGCTTTCAGTTTCGCACGTTCGTTAGCACCCCCCCATCATCAGCGTTATTGTGTAGAGGCGTGGCAGTTGGGCAAAAGCGTGTCTCGTAACGTTAAATCATCTGCCAAATGCTACGCCCTTACCATCACATATGCAACCGAAGAGGCGGCGCGGGGTTGCAAAGTTCAGATAGCATGGAGACATTACAATTTTTGAGAGTCTTGCCGTGACCGTTCGCGTTCGTATTGCTCCTAGTCCCACCGGTAACCTGCACATTGGCACGGCTCGGACTGCCGTTTTTAACTGGCTGTTTGCGCGTCACCACGGCGGCACTTTTGTCTTGCGAATTGAAGATACCGATCTGGAGCGCTCCAAGCCGGAATTTACCGACAATATTACGGACGGCTTGCAGTGGTTGGGGCTGAACTGGGATGAAGGTCCCTTTTTTCAAAGCCAGCGCTTGGAATTGTATGGTCAAAAAATTCAAGAATTGCTGGATAAGGGCTTGGCATATCGTGCCTACGACACCCCTGAAGAACTGGATGCCATGCGAGAAGCTCAGAAAGCAAACAGTGAAGCACCGGGCTATGATAATCGTCATCGCAATCTGACGGCGGAGCAACAGGCGGCTTATGAAGCGGAAGGTCGCACAGCGGTAATTCGATTCAAGATTGACAGCGATCGCGAAATCAGTTGGAACGACTTAGTTCACGACACCATGACTTGGAAAGGGCAAGATTTGGGCGGCGACATGGTAATTGCCCGTGCCGCTTCTGCAACCAGTATTGGTCAACCTCTCTACAATTTTGTCGTCGTCGTAGATGACATCGATATGGCGATTTCCCATGTAATTCGCGGCGAAGACCACATCGCCAATACGCCCAAGCAAATTCTGCTGTATGAAGCCTTGGGTGCCACGGTGCCAGAATTTGGGCACACGCCGCTGATTTTGAACGAGCAAGGAGCAAAACTTTCTAAGCGAGATGGGGTCACCTCCATTGCAGACTTTCAGCAAATGGGCTACGTCGCGCCGGGATTAGTCAACTACATGACCCTGTTGGGCTGGTCGCCACCCGATTCTACCCAAGAAATTTTCACGTTAGAAGAGGCTGCTCAACAGTTCAGCTTCGATCGCGTCAATAAAGCCGGAGCCAAATTTGATTGGGACAGGCTCACCTGGCTCAACAGTCAATATCTCCATCCCATGCCCGTTGGCGAGTTGACCGATTTGCTGATTCCCTACTGGCAAGCAAACTATGAATTTGACTGGACGGGCGATCGCCCTTGGCTGGAGCAAGTCACCGCCCTGATTGGTGCCAGCCTTACCCGGTTAGACGATGCCGTTGCGATGACGCGCTACTTGTTTGTTGCCGATGCCCCAATCAACGAAGAAGACACAAAGAAACTGCAACAAGACGGCTGTGCCAATGTGCTTCAAGCCGTTGCGGCAGCGATTCCCAGTTATTCTCCCTTGACAGAAACGAACGCGCCAGAAGTGATCAAGCAAGTTGCCAAAGATTTAGGGCGTAAAGAAGGACAACTGAAGCCGATTTTGCGGGTTGCCCTGACTGGAGAAACGAAAGGACCTGATTTGATCCAGTCCTGGCTACTGCTACACAAGCGGGGCTGGGATGTGGCTCGACTGCAAGCCGCGTTAGAGATTGCAAAATAAGGAACTCTGATTCGGTGCTATCGTCATCACAGGTTAGCAGTTGAACGAGCGTGAACAATGGCAACCCAAATCAATTTCAACCGATCTTTCAACCGACCTAAGTGGAAAAGGGGCTTGGTGGCGATCGCTGCTATTGCCGCCACGCTGAATGTATGGGCTTATATTGCTCAATCGCAGCCAGCCAGCGTCAATCTTAGTCCCCAATTTTCTCCCGTTGAACTCCGTGGCAATACGGGCGGCTTCACGCCAGTGAATGAAATCACCGGACGAGCCGCCACTCCCACAGGACCTTGCACAGGCTTCGCAAACGCCGCACCGTCTCATACGCTCGTCTTAAAAGGGTTTACTGAGTCGCTCAGCATTTTGGTGGAAAGCTCAGAGGATACCGCGATCGCGATTCGGGGTCCCGGTGGCGTTTGGTGCAACGATGATTTTGTTGGCAAAAATCCGGGTGTCACAGGGCAATGGCTAGCTGGCAAGTACGAGATTTGGGTCAGTTCCTATGCCAAAAACCGCACAGCGCCCTATGTACTGCGAATTAGGCGATAGGCGATAGGCGATGGGCGACAGGGGCAGAGAATAATTAAAAATCGTGCCAAATCCGAATTTTGAGTGACAGGAATGCCAAGATGAAGATGATTTTTGGTTGAACCTGCCGCAATGCTGACAATTTACTGGTTTTGTTTTGCGATCGGGGGAGTGTTTGTGCTTCTGGCAATGCTGGGAGGACTCGATCATTTTGACTTGGATCACGACTTGGATCACGACTTTGATCATGATGCTGATCTGGCGGTTTATCCCGACACAGATGTTGAGCTAGTCGATCCGGGAAATGGCGATCGCGTTTTGCCGCGCCGTCCTCATCGCTGGGGTTGGCTAGGGGTGATTCAAAGCCTCAAGTTTTGGACGTTTGGCATTTGCTTCTTTGGGCTGACCGGGCTGGTATTGTCCAATCTGTCGGCGGCTTTGTCTGCCGTGATTGTAGCGATCGCGGCTGTACTCATGGGTATTTTTTGTGGTGGGTTGGTATCGGGCAGTCTGCGCGCCCTACGTCACCAGAAAGTCGATAGCCTCGTGCGCTCTGCTGATTTAGTTGGCATTGCTGGAACCGTGGAAATACCCTTCAATGCCAGTAGTCGAGGCAAAGTGCGGCTCCAGATCAAAGGCAGTATTCTAGATTTGATTGCCTACACCGACGAAGCCAGAGAATTTCAGACTGGTGAACAGGTACTCGTCGTTGGCATTGACCAAAATCGGCTGTGGGTCGTTTCTGCTGCTAGTTTGACATCTAGTCAGGAATAATCAGCCGGGGAAAGGTAGATCAATCAATAGATCGATGAATTGTTACTCCGACCTTTTTCTGGAACCCGAAACCCCGAAACCTGTCCTCTATTCCCTCTCACTATATGAATGACTCTCCTTCCCTCTTCCCAATTCCTATCGATCAAGCTCCAGATAGCGTGACGGTGCAGCTTGCCCAAGCGGAATCCACTCCATCCGCTGCGCCCAATACGAATGAGTCAGCTTGGTTAACGGCTCCAGCGATCGCGCTGTCGATCGCTGGAGTGATTCTAATCGCCTGGTTTATCAAAAGCTTCATGCAAATCTGCAACCCGAATGAGATTTTGATTTTGTCGGGTCGCAAGCACCGCACGAAGGAGGGAGAAGATGTGGGCTATCGGGTGATTTTTGGCGGACGGGTGATGGCGATTCCGATTTTGGAAACCGTGAAGCGGATGGATGTCACCAGTATGCCTGTGACTGTAGAGGTCAAAAACGCTTACTCTAAGGGCGGTACGCCGCTACATATTCAGGCGATCGCCAATGTCAAACTCGCAAGTGATCCGGCAGTTGTGGGGAATGCGATCGAGCGGTTTTTGGATCGCGATCGCTCAGAAATTGCCCGTGTGGCACGAGAAACCCTGGAAGGCAATCTGCGCGGAGTTGTCGCCATGCTGACCCCAGAACAGGTGAATGAAGATCGCCTTCAATTTGCCGAACGGATTGCTCAAGATGTCACCCGCGATTTAGTCAAGCTCGGACTGCAACTCGATACTTTTAAGATTCAAAATGTAGCGGATGACGTGGATTACCTGCGATCAATCGGACGCAAACGCATCGCTCAAATCATTCGCGATGCCGAAATTGCGGAAGCCGCAGCGTTAAGTCAGGCGGATCGGATTGAAGCCGACTGTCAACAGCAGTCTGAAGTTGCCAAATCGCAGGCACTCGCCATTATCCAGCAACGGCAAAACGAACTGCGAAAAGTGAAAGCCGAACTAGAACAACAGGCGCGATCCGAAGAAGAACGCACCAAAGCCGCCGAAAAAGAAGCAAGGGCACGCGCTGAACAGGCATTTCAAACGGTTCGGGCAGAGTTAGAACGGTTGCGTTTGGAGGCTGATCAAGTGTTACCCGCCGAAGCCGATCGCGAAGCCAAAACCTTTTACGCAAAAGGAGCTGCCGCCGGACTGGCAGAAAACGCTAAAGCATCGGCACTGGTGAACGATATGCTCTCGGAGGTGTGGCAAAAAACGGGCGTGGATGCGGCAGAGGTGTTTTTGATTCAGCAAATTGAAATGGTGCTGCAAGAAGCCGCCAAAATTCCCAACCGTTTGCATTTGGAAAACATCAACGTGATTGACAATGGCGATGGCAAAACTCTCGCCAGCCTGATGAATGTCTATCCCGAAATTGTCCGGCAGTTCCTCGATCGCGTCGATCAAACCTTGGGCATTGATGTCGCATCGACCCTCAACCGTCAGCGCGATCGCAAAAATAATCCGTCAGCGTCAAAGGAGAACAACCATGTTTGAATCGATCATTGCCCTACTGGGAATTTTGGGTTTGGGAACGGGCGCTGGGTTATTCGTCATTCGCAACCTCTATTACATTTGTCAGCCCAACGAAGTCTTGATTTTTGCCGGAAGTTCTCACGAGCTTGCCAATGGGCGGAGGGTGGGATATCGCTTAGTCAAAGGCGGCAGTAGTATTCGGACACCTTTGCTAGAACGGGCGCTGCGGATGGATTTGAGCAACATGATTATTGATCTGAAAGTTGCCAATGCTTACTCCAAAGGGGGCATTCCGCTGAAGGTAGAGGGGGTTGCTAACATTAAAATTGCTGGAGAAGAACCCGCGATTCATAATGCGATCGAGCGCTTATTGGGCAAAAGCCGCGCCGAAATTGAACAAATGGCGAAGGAAACCCTGGAAGGCAATCTGCGCGGTGTGCTTGCCAGCCTCACGCCCGAACAGGTGAATGAAGACAAAATCGCCTTTGCCAGAAGCTTGTTGGATGAAGCCGAAGATGACCTGGAAAAATTGGGCTTGGTCTTAGACACGCTCCAGATTCAAAATATTTCCGATGATGTCCGCTATCTCGACTCGATTGGGCGTAAGCAGCAGGCAGATATGCTACGCGATTCCCGGATTGCCGAAGCCCAAGCGAAAGCAGAATCCGCCATTCAAACTTCGGAAAATAGCAAAATCACATCGCTTAGTCGTCTCGATCGCGATCTGGGGATTGCCAAAGCCGATGCCCAACGTCGCCTCACCGACGCAACCACCATGCGCGATGCCGTGATTGCCGAAGCGATCGCCGAAATTGCTTCCGAACTTGCCCGAATTCAAGCCGAAGTGCCTGTGCAGCAAGAACGGATCAAACAGGTGAAACAGCAGTTACAGGCAGATGTCATCGCTCCCGCAGAGGCGCAATCGAAACAAGCGATCGCCCAAGCCCAAGGAAACGCCGCTAAAATCCTCGAAGACGGTAAAGCCAGAGCCGAAGGCACCCTGCGTCTTGCTGAATCGTGGCGCGATGCGGGTTCCAATGCCCGTGACATCTACCTGTTGCAGCGCTTAGAAACCCTGCTGAAAACCCTCACCGCCGCTGTTCCTGATGTCATCGTGCAAAATGTCACCCTAGTAGACAGCAGCAACAGCAACACCGCCACCCAACTCGCGACCTTCATCGAACAACTCCGCCAAACCACGGGCATCGACCTCGCCG
>CASBQE010000161.1 GCA_949127665.1 Synechococcales cyanobacterium PMM_0083 | reverse complement strand
TCTTTAGTGCGATCGTTGTCAATATTGGCTTTCAACGTATTTTCTAGCAAGCGACGTAACGGACGAAGATATTGAGTTCCATGCAGTTCTTTCTCAGTAAAATTAACTCTGCTTTGAAACTCAGAAAATAGTAAATAGGTTAGTAAAACAATCGGCAAAGCAAAGAAGCTACTGATCAGCGCAAATTTCTGAGGGTAGTTCAAATGATTCATCAGATTGCGACCCGGCTTAACAAGTTTCATAAACTAAATCACCACTACTCAGAAAAGATACCCTACCGCGCTAGGCACACTGACAAACGATGCGTTGATGCATTTTATCTATGGTTTGAATAGAGGCTCTTAGTTAAAGAATTCCTGCAATATTCATATTTAAAAAATACGCCTGAAGTAGCGACAATCTGGATGATATGAAAATATTCGATTTGAAAGAAAATATTGTGAATAGCATCGCTTTCGTCCCCTTAAAATCTAGCCCAAGGTGTACTGACTCTAGTTTTACGTGGAACTTGAGGCGGCGGACGAGAAACTGCGACAATTCCCGTAAGAATATCTTGGGGAACGGTTCACAAATCGCCCAACTGCCGAGTGCTGAAATTCAACCCAATATCCTGCCGCAAAACGACCTATCTATGGCAATCTAGGAAGCAGAGACATACTCATACTGAACCCTAGTTCCTTTTCCTGCCATAGAGAGTAAGCAATAGCCTTATGCAAACCCTATCTAATCCTCTCACATCTACTGTTTCTTCCCGCTACTCCACCGATGGCACCATTCACCGCCGTAAAACTCGCCCTGTACAGGTGGGTGGCATCACCATTGGCGGTAGCAATCCGGTCGTAGTTCAATCCATGATTAACGAAGACACTTTGGATATTGCCGGGTCGGTGGCTGGCATTCGCCGTTTACATGAAATTGGCTGTGAAATTGTGCGGGTAACGGTTCCCAGCATGGCTCACGCGATCGCCCTCGCCGAAATCAAGCAAAAGCTGCTTGCCACCTACCAACCCGTGCCCTTAGTTGCCGATGTTCATCACAACGGTATGAAAATTGCCCTAGAAGTGGCAAAACACGTTGATAAAGTTCGGATTAATCCTGGGTTATATGTCTTTGAAAAGCCAAAGAGCGATCGCACCGAATATACAGACTCCGAGTTTGGCGACATTGGCGACAAGATTCGGGAAACCTTAGAACCGCTAGTTATTTCCCTGCGAGATCAAGGCAAAGCCATGCGAATTGGCGTAAACCACGGCTCCCTAGCAGAGCGGATGCTGTTCACCTACGGCGACACTCCCGAAGGCATGGTGGAGTCTGCTCTTGAATTTATTCGGATTTGTGAGTCATTAAATTTTCATAACATTGTCATCTCTCTGAAAGCGTCTCGTGTGCCCGTTATGCTGGCAGCTTACCGCCTCATGGCTCAGCGGATGGACGAGCAGGGCATGGAATATCCCCTGCATTTGGGCGTGACTGAAGCAGGAGATGGAGAATATGGACGGATCAAATCGACTGCGGGAATCGCCACCCTGTTAGCCGAAGGGCTGGGCGACACCATTCGAGTATCTTTGACCGAAGCCCCCGAAAAAGAGATCCCAGTGTGCTACAGCATTTTGCAGGCTTTGGGGCTGCGAAAAACCATGGTGGAATACGTTGCTTGTCCCTCCTGCGGACGCACGCTGTTTAACCTTGAAGAAGTTCTGCATAAAGTGCGGGATGCCACAAACCATTTGACAGGGTTGGATATTGCTGTCATGGGCTGCATTGTCAACGGTCCCGGCGAAATGGCAGACGCGGATTATGGCTATGTGGGTAAGCAAGCAGGCTATATCTCGCTTTATCGGGGGCGAGAAGAGATTAAGCGGGTGCCAGAAGCAGACGGAGTTGAGGAGTTAATTGATCTGATTAAATCGGATGGGCGTTGGGTTGAGCCAGAGTCAGTTGAGCGCTGACCAAGGCTGTTTGCCTGTGCTAGATTGGGCATACTTTTCGTAGTCAATTCCTAGGCTTATCAATATGGCAATTATAAAACGTGGGCTTGTCCTTGGTGCCGCCGCAGTAACCGTTTCTACTGCCGCGATCGCAGGCACTGGATTGCACTTTTTCAAAGGACAAGCGTTGTTGCAGAGTAATGACTCTGGGCAGCAAGTTGCCGACTCAGATAAGGATACTGCGCTTCAGCCGATGTCTATGCTCTCGCTGCAATCTTTCTTTAACCAAAGCCCCAAGGAACTGGTTGACGAGGTTTGGCAAATTATTGATCGCACTTATGTAGACGGCACTTTTAACCAGGTGGATTGGAAAAAGGTGCGAAATGACTACCTAAAGCGATCGTACTCTAGCAACGAAGATGCTTATAAAGCCATTCGCGAAATGGTGAAAAAAATTGGAGATCCTTACACCCGCTTCATGGATCCCCAAGAGTTTAGAAATATGAAGATTGATACCTCTGGCGAATTGACCGGGGTAGGCATTCAACTCGCGGCAGATGAAAAAACGAAAAAATTAACGGTGATTGCTCCGATTGAAGATTCTCCTGCCTTCACGGCTGGCATTCTATCTAAAGACATCATCCTCAAAATTGATGGCAAAAGTACTGAAGGCATGGATGTGAACAAAGCGGTGACGCTGATTCGCGGAGCCGTGGGAACACCCGTAAACCTAACAATTTTGCGCGGCACTGAGCAAAAGGATTATGCAATTAAACGGGCGCGGATTGAAATTCATGCGGTTAAATCAAGTGAATTGTCATCGCCTCAAGGCAAGGTGGGCTATATCCGGTTAGTGCAATTTAGCGCGAATGCCCCAATGGATATGGAAAAGGCGATTAAGCAGCTAGAGAAACAGCAGGTTGCAGGCTATGTTTTAGATCTGCGCGGCAATCCGGGCGGGCTTTTGTACACCAGCGTGGATATTGCTCGGATGTGGATGTCAAAGGGCGCGATCGTCTCTACAAAAAGTCGCACTGGCGAGCAAGATAAGGAGCAAACAAACGGGCGATCGCTGACGAACAAGCCTTTAGTGGTTTTGGTCGATGGTGGCTCGGCTAGTGCCAGCGAAATTCTGTCTGGAGCGCTGCAAGATAATCGTCGTGCAGTGTTGATTGGCACGAAAACTTTTGGTAAAGGGTTAGTGCAATCTGTCCGGCAAGTGGGTAAAGACAGTGGATTGGCAGTGACGATCGCCAAGTATTACACTCCCAATGGTCGTGATATCAACAAGCACGGTATCGACCCAGATGTGGAAGTTCCACTTACTGAAGCGCAGAAAAAGCAGCTAAGTGCCAATCGAGATAAGGTTGGCACGTTAGAAGACCCTCAAGTTGCTAAAGCTGTGGGAGTTTTAGGGGAGAAGATTCAGGCTGCTCGGCTCCAGGCTCCACGGGCAGAAACGAAACCTTAGATAAATACCCGCACCTAAACTGGTTGGCATTTACCTGCTCGAATTAACCCGACCCGCCGTGCGATCGCTTCTGCTTGGGAGTCAAATGGTCCCCATTGTTCTCCTGGTGCCCCTAATTCAGATTCGGCTGGGCTGTCTTCGGGTTTGATCACACCATCACCTAAGATCGCACATTGCCCATTATTCTGCTTCACAATAAACCACTGGTTAGATTCACTCATCATCTTCACGCCTCAACTCAACTTATAAATACATACTCGTATTCACTATTGTTGGCTACTGTTGTAAACTTTGGTCATAGATTTTGCTATTCCGTGCTTAATTCCTGAAAAGCTTATTTGTTGATCATTGGGCAAGATTATTGGTAGCGATCGCGATCAAACGGGCAACCTATACTCACAGGGGTCATTGTTATAGATGAAATGCCAGCCTTTCAGCCAGTCTTAAGCTTTGATGCAAGCATTCTCAGTAAAACCCAGCAACGGTTTGCAATGTCAGATTAAGTATTCCTGGGTTAATAAATCTGAATCTTCTAATGTTTTTGCGTAAAGTTTTTAGAAAGTCCTGAATAAAATAATGAAGGCTGCTACATTGCAGACACCAATGTTTACAAGCATCAATTCAAGAAAAACATTGCGCCAATTTTGCAACAAGCCGCTTTAGCCTTTTACCACCAAAGCTGTTGAGATTAACTCTATGACTGAATCCCAGCGTCAACCTAGTGCTCCCCCACCGTCCCGGATTCCTCCTGCTCCGCCACCACCAAGAGCCGTAAATAATGGAGCAACAGCTATTGCTACTCAGCAAATGAACCCTCCAACGATGGTCTCTTCCGCTGCGGATAGTGCAACAATGGTGTCGCCCCACGCTCCTCCTGCTCATCTCGGTGGAACAGCTACAGTCATTTCGTCTTCTCCGCCGCAAGCGCCCCCTGCCGCTGGGCACCGTTCTACGGCAGCACCCACTGCACCTGCACCTGTCACTTCTCGTCGGGTTCCTACAAACGGTTCGCCAACTCTTTCTGAACTGGTGCGTACCGCTTTTGATAAAGGATATTCCGACGTTCACGTTGGGGTTGGCGAAGTGCCCCGCTATCGAAATCGGGGAGAAATGGATCACACGGCGTGGCCCGATACCGATCGCGAGACCTTCTATAGCTGGCTTCAAGAAATCCTCACCGATGCAGAAATTCATCGGTTTGAAGAAACGCTAGAGTTTGATGGTGCGACCCAATACGATTTTGCGCGGGTTCGGCTTAACATCTTCGATTCACTCTATGGTCCTGCCATGGTGATGCGGCTGATTCCCATGAAAATTCTCACGATTGAGCAATTGAATCTGCCGCCTATTTTCAAGGATATTTGCCACTATCACAAAGGCTTAATCTTAATTACTGGACCGACAGGTTCAGGCAAATCCACCACGATGGCGGCAATGGTGGATTATATGAATAAGGAGATGCCTAAAAATATTATTACGATTGAAGATCCAATTGAGTTTGTGCATCGCAGTAAAAAAGCTTTGATCAAACATCGCGAAGTGGGCATTCACACGCGCAAGTTTGACAATGCCCTCAAAGCTGCTTTGCGGGAAGATCCAGATGTGATCTTGATTGGGGAAATGCGCGATCGCGAAACCGTCAACACTGCCCTCAAAGCCGCTCAAACGGGGCACTTGGTTATGGGCACACTGCACACCAACAGCGCCGTCAAAACCATCGAGCGGATTCTTCAGCTTTTTGAACCCGATCAGCAGGAGCCAATTCGAGTTTCGATCGCAGAATCTATGGTTGCGGTCATTTCTCAAGGGCTATGCCGCACAACGGATGGTAAACGCGCTGCCTTCCACGACATTTTGATTAACACCGATGCGATTAAAGACTACATCCGCCGGGGCGATCTCGACGAAGTTGAGCAATTAATGCCGCGATGTACCTTTGATGGGATGTGTAATATGAACCAATCCCTCTACAAGCTTTATGAAGCGGGCATGATTACCGAGGAGACAGCGCTGGAAATGTCGCCAAAACCAAATGAAATGGCTCAAATTCTGCGGGGGCGGGTGTAACTTACGATTTGAACAAGCCCTTGGCTATGATTTTAGATCGATCGCCGGAGGTATTCAAAGGCATTGCGTTGTTTACTCCCGGCGGCGATCTAATCTACTGCATTGATCCCCAAAAGCAGGTGCGTTGGCATCTGGATCTTTGTGGAATGCTGCAAAATCTACTGGGATTGTCTGAACCTCCTCACTTTTTAGTGCCTTGCTATGGGGCAACGGTAGATCAGTTTTTTGATCCGCACACGCAGAAGTTGCAGCAGATCGCAGAAGTTTCACCCTTGGTTTTCCACTATCAACCGTTGCTCAATGCAGTGTTTGGCTTTCATGACCTGATCTGGCAGGTTGCGCCACTGCAACTAGAAATGTGTGAGCCGATGGTGCTGACCACTTACCGCGATCGCTTCCCTCAACTCTGGGAATCTCACGATCTCGTGGTGCAATACAAGCGAGCAGCCTCCCATACTCCAACGGTTCCTTTGTTTAAGCTAGGAGCTACCACTCGCCAGGAATCGACCAATCCCCAAGGCTATGTGCTGAGATTATTTGTATCAGGGCACAGCATGGCAACAGAGCGGACGTTGCACAAAATTCATGCTTTGCTAGAGCGATCGCTCAATCAGCCCTACACGTTGAAAGTTATCGATGTAACTCAGCATCCAGAACAGGCTGAAATCGACCATGTGACCGCCACTCCAACCCTTGTCAGAGCGTGGCCTCAACCCACTCGCCGCATTGTGGGCAATTTAGATCATGCCGATCAGCTTTTAGGGATGCTTTACCTCCCAGACGAGTAAGCTGCGTTAGGCTAGGTTGATATTGCTAGCTGAAACCCTTGTGATGATTGAAACGGTTGAGTCTATTCTGGAACGCGCACTTTTAGGGCAAGATTTATCGGTGGGCGATGGGGTTATGTTGCTAGATGCGCGATCGCCTGCCGAACTGTTGCAAATCCGAGAGGCTGCAAATCAACTCCGCCGAGATCTAGTAGGGGAAACAGTCACCTATGTCGTCAACCGCAACCTTAACTTCACCAACATCTGCGAACAACATTGCAGCTTTTGTGCGTTTCGGCGAGATGAAGGAGAAGAGGGCGCTTTTTGGCTAGATCTAGAGCAAATTTTGGCAAAAGCGGCGGATGGGGTGCAACGCGGAGCCACTGAAATCTGTATGCAGGGCGGCTTGAACCTGAAAGCGAAAGTCAACGGAACGTCCTTGGCTTATTACACCCAGATAATTTCTGGCATCAAAACGCAATTTCCAACTCTGCATCTTCATGCGTTTTCACCCCAAGAAGTTCAATTTATTGCACGAGAAGATGGATTGAGTTATTCCCAAGTGATCGGCGCATTACAAAATGCGGGAGTTGGCTCTATGCCGGGAACGGCGGCAGAAGTGCTGGATGATGACGTGCGGCGAGTTCTCTGTCCCGAAAAGACGAATAGCGCGACTTGGTTAGAGATTGTGGGCACCGCGCACCGTTTGGGAATGCCCACCACTAGCACGATGCTATCGGGTCACATTGAAACCCCAGCCCAGCAGATTCGCCATTTCGAGCAAGTGCGATCGCTGCAACAAACTGCCATCCAAAATCACTATCCCGCTCACATCACAGAATTTATTCTGCTGCCTTTCGTGGGTCAATCCGCGCCCAAACCGCTCCGTCGCCGGGTTGGGCGCGATCAGCCAGTTTTATCTGACACGCTTCATTTAACTGCTGTGGCTAGACTGTTTTTTGGGCGGTGGATCGTCAACCATCAGCCGAGCTGGGTCAAACTGGGCTTAGCCGGAGCCGTCGAAGCTTTGCAGTGGGGTTGCAATGACTTGGGCGGCACCTTGATGGAAGAACACATTACGACGATGGCAGGCGCTCAAGGTGGCACTTGTTTGGAGGTCGCAGAGTTGCAGGGCGCGATCGCTTCCATTCACAGACCTCATCAACAGCGAGACACGCTTTATCAGCCGATTCATCCAGCCATGCTTCAGGTTTCACAAGGTATCGGTGCCGTAGCCTGACGCATGAAAAAATCGCCTTATCGCTAATCTAATCCTCTCCAGGAACCGGTGTGATCTGGGCGATCGCAGCATTTAATCGAGTAAAGTGATTGGAATTGAGCGTCAGAATTTTGGCTGCTGATATTTTGAGAGCAGCTTGAGCGATTAAGGCATCAAAAATCCCACCCCCCGGTAGATTAAGGGTAGCCATTTGAGCGAGCGCGGCTTGATAATCTGCTGTTCCTAATGGAATCGCTTTCAGATATGGGAGGTAGCTCTCAATTAACGTTCTGGCTTCTTGAGGAGACATTCGAGGTTGGCTAGGCATACGAGTCATTACTGAATAGAGTTCTGCCAGACTATGGGTAGAAAGACAACCTTGAATTTGACTCAGTTTTGCCGCCTGTAGTTGGACAAAGCATGGGGCGTGGTTTGGATGCTTTGGAAGCGAAGCAGCAATGATCACAGACGTGTCAAATAGAACTTTCACAGTCCTATCTGCTCCCAGTTACATTCTTCACGACTTCGAGTGATCAGTGAATCAAAGTCAACGTGATCGAGGGACTCGGTGTCGAAGACCAGAAGACCTTCTTTTTGTCTCAGTCCAGTCTGAGACATTGAGGCAGTTGGAACGGGTTGCTTGAGGCGATCTATTTTTTCTGTCAGGGTTTGGATAATAAACTGCTCTGGTGAAATACCTTGGCTGGCTGCAATTTGAGCGATCGCTTGTTGCAGGTTGGGAGAGAGGTTCATAGTGAGCAGGTCACAAGATAGAGAGTGCTTTGATTTTAGCCTGACGATCGCTAATTAACTGCTGAGCGATCGCTTCCATTCACAGACCTCATCAACAGCGAGATACCTTATATCACCCGATTCATTCGGCCATGCTTCAGGTTCCACAAGGCATCAGTGCTTTAGCCTCAGATCATAAGAGGAATCTGCTTACTTAATGAGAGTTGGGATGTAGCGTGGTTTATTGCATTTTTTGGGCAAAACCTGACAATAGAGGGATGGGCTTTTAAGAGAGCGATCGCAATGACAGAAATTCAGTCTGATGCTGTTTTAGAATCTGTAAAAGCTGAGCTAGCTCAAGCACCGGAACAAGTTGTGGAGGAAATTGTTCGGCAGACTGAGGCAACCGACCAGCTTGAAAAGTCGCTCAAAGATGTGTACTTTGTCAGCGGGTTAGGCACCGATGAGCGGGTGTTTCGACTGTTGAAATGTGAAGGCTACCGACCTGTGCATATTCAATGGCAGCAACCAGAGCGAGGTGAGACAATTCAAGACTACGCCAAACGCTTGACCGATCAAATTCAGTGCGATCGCCCCATTCTTGTAGGATTGTCTTTTGGCGGCATCATGGCGGTTGAAATTGCCAAGCAGATTGAAACCGAAAAAGTAATCTTGATTTCTAGCACTAAAACTTGCGCTGAAGTTCCGTTCTACTTCAAGCTGTTTCGCTGGTTCCCTATTCATCGCGTGTTTCCCTTCAAAAGTATGCTCTGGGCGGGATACTGGCTTGCCTACTGGTTTTTCAGCATAAACACAGTGGATGAACGCCAAATGCTTAAAGCAATTTTGCTAGATATTGATCCGCAGTTTCTTAAATGGTCATTTCATAAAGTGGTGACTTGGAAAAATGATGAGATTCCTGAAAATCTCCAGCACATCCACGGAACGAGCGATCGCATTTTCCTCATGCGCTTCATCAAAGCCGATTACATTCTTGAAAAAGGTGGACATTTAATGGTGATGAATCATGCTGCCGAAGTATCCACTCTGCTAGAAAAGCTGTTGATTGGGCAAGATAGCACCTAACCTTATCAGCGATCGCCCGTAGACAAAACTACCAGTAATTCTAGGACACCAATCCTGCAATTAGATTGATGCTCATTGCCAGAATTGTGGTGTTAAAGAAAAAAGATATGACACCGTGAACTAACGCCAGTCGCCGCATTGAGCGAGTTGTAATCTGAACATCCGACACTTGACTCGTCATGCCAATCACAAACGAGAAATAGAGAAAATCCCAGTAGTCAGGCTCAATATCATCAGGAAAATCGAGGCTAGGTGCATTGGTATCGCTGTCATTTGGGTCTGGCTCTGATTGATAGTACTCGTGAGCATAATGAATCGCAAAAATGGTATGCACTAGCAGCCAAGACACGATTACCGTAGTTGCCGTTAGCAAGACATGCAAAGCTAAAACCGCAGGCGCGACAGTTTGAGATTGCCGGAGAATGAAGCCAATTGCTAATAAACTAGCGCAGGCAGAAAACGTAACCAGAATGTAAATGGCTGTTCGTCCGGCATCTTCTTTTTGAGCATAGCGCCGCATTAAATTAGGGGTTGCCTGCAACATCACCAGCCAGGTTGTGGCTAGAAAAAACACCATTGCTCCATCCCAAACGCAAAGGATTCGTCCTGCTAAAGATATCCATTCCGGCAAGATTGCTGCGATTAAAGCCGCTAAGGTAATGGTCAGCAGAAACCGTAGTCGGACGTGAGGCTTTTTGAATCGATACATCGGTGGATTAAGAAAAGGGAACTACTCAGGCTGAAGAGAAGGCAAAGCCATCACCTTTTATCATTGTTTGGCACGGTAACCCAAGTACCTGTTTGGTTGGATTGATGCGTCAAATCCATCAGCACTTGGGAATATACGCCTTCTTGCAAAGATGGCGCTAGGGATTTGCTCTGATCGATACCCTGCACCCAGCGATCGATGATGCGAACAAAGGGCGCAATCCGTCCATCATCCCAAGTGCGCGGAAAGGCGAGACGATCGGGGATTTCGAGGGTTACAAGCGGTTCTCCGGTTTGGCTGCCCCTGAGGTTGAAACCGTGGACGTAATCTTTTTGGTTGTCACTGCCTAAGATCAATGTGCCGCGATCGCCATACACCTCCAGCCAATGCCCCCGCCCTTGATAAGTTGCCGCGCTCAGCGTCATTTGGCAAGGCGTACCGTCTGCCAATTCCAGCATGATCAGGCAAACATCATCGGCATCGACTGGTTTAAGTTTACCGCCGCTGAGTGGATCAGGGCGCTGGGATACAGCCACGCTTAACCGGGCATTCAGCCTGCGAACAGAGCCAAATAGCCAAGCAATGTAATCAAAGGCGTGGGAACCGATCGCCCCCAAAGCACCGCCGCCTAAATCCTTCTGGGCGTACCAGTTCCACGCACGAGCGGCATCGGCTCGACTAGAAACCAGCCAATCCACTTTGATCAGGCGTGGTTTGCCCACATAGCCTTCGGTCAGCAATTCTTGTAGGCGCTGCCATGCCGGAATGCAGCGAAACTCAAAGTTCATGGTGGTGACGAGTTCTTTGGCGATCGCAATCTGATGCAGTTCCTTTGCCTCAGTCACATTCAAAGTAGTCGGTTTTTCCAGCAGCAAATGTTTTCCTGCATTCAACACCGTTTTTGCCATCTCGTAATGCAGAAACGGCGGGGTCGAAATGCTGACTGCCTGCACCTCTGGCAATGCCGCGATCGCCTCAACACTTTGGCAAGCATGGGGAATATTGTGGGCATGAGCGATCGCTTCAGCCTTTGCTAACTCTCGATGATAGACCGCCACAATCCGAGTCCGGTGATGCGCCTGAAACCCAGGAATGTGAACTTTTTGACCAAAACCTGTGCCAACGATGGCAACGCCAATTTCAGACTGAGAAGACATAGGAACGGTTTAAGCAATGGGGCTGCTCTTGCATCCTACCGTTGAACTGACAAGTCAGCGCTTCGCTAGCGTTCAATCTCACCCTCAGCGATCGCGCAGCTCATCCACTCATCTAGTGCGAAACGGTTGGTTAGCTTGCGATAGGGGTGCTTTCAATGTCACCTATCTAGATGAGGAAAATGGATGAAGTATCAAACCTGAGCATCTTCTATGGTGGAACTGGAGAAAGTGCTGATAGCCAATAACTCAACTGCAAAAAAGGTTGGGGCTACTGTCTGCTGTTTGGGAACAATAGCTTGCAGAGCAGAATCACTATTGCAAACGCTTTGCTCTCGTTATCCACCCTGCCATTGCTGCCGAACTATGACTCGTCCGATTGCTCAAGTAAAAGTGTTGATTGTGGAGCGCGCCCCAACTATGGCAGCGCTAATTGCTTCAACCTTAAGAAGTCATGGCTATGCGATCGCGGGCATTGTCAACTCTGGCGAACGGGCATTAGAGTTTGCAACCGCTACCCTGCCTGATGTGGTGCTGGTGGATATTGACCTGTCGGGTTACATGGATGGCATTACGACTGCCTGGAAAATTAGTCATGAATGCTATTGCCCGGTGATCTACATGACGACCCATAGAGATGATGAAATTCTGACGCGATCGCAGATTACACAACCTGCTGGCTACTTACTCAAGCCGTTCACCTCTGAAGAACTGGGAGCGACCATTCAAACCGCACTGAATCAGCGTTCGGGTGCAGCAAACGAACCCGAACGACTCACCAATAATTTTCTCTCGTTTGATAGCTGGAATCCTGGTTTTATGACTCTGCTGACAGCGCTAAGCCAAATTCAACCCATGCCACGAGTGCTATTTGAAAACAGCGTCCTAAGCATTCACACCCACACATTGGATGATGCTCGGTTGGTCAGCGAACGTTGCAGCGCGATCGCCCTTTCCTTTCCCCACCAAATCCTCACTTGGGATAAGAAACAACATCAATTCAATCCTTATCATGGCAGCTAAAGAACCGTAAGCGTCAACGAACCAAGTTTCGATTTCCCATTCTCTTAACTAATCGCTTCTGAAATGTAGTCCGCAGTGGCTTCTACTAAAGCGATCGCGTTTTCATATGCCATCCGCGTGGGTCCTAACATGCCAACGCTGCCCACTGGCGTGGTGCCCTTGCAGTAAGTAGATGAAATTAGGGTGCAAGCGCGAATCGGCTCTAGAGAATTTTCGGAGCCAATCCGAATGGAGACACGCTTGCCAAAGGGGGACGGTTCAAAGATCAGGGGAATGATTTGATCTTGCTCATCTTCGAGCAAATGCACGATGGTTTGAACCTGATGCACTTCGGAAAATTCGGGTTGCCGCATCACCTCCGATAACCCACTCATCATCAATTGGGTGGGCGCGGGAGACTGAGATCGGCGTGTGAGTTCAGTCAAAATATTTTTGAGAAAATCGCCATACCGTTGAAATTCGCGATCGAGTTCAGTCCAATCCATTTGGGTGAGTTCAGCGATCGCCTTGCCGCGCAGATGGCTATTCAAAAAGTTGGACAAAATCTGCAATTCTCGTTCCAACAGCTCCACTTCGGCTGGTGTATTATCTTCACCCGTTGCCAGATCGAGTAAAGCCGACTGGGTTTCATAGGAATCAGTGACAAAAATCAGCATCACTCGATTGGGGTCAACCAGCACCAGTTGAATGTGATGTAAACGCGCCGTATAGGTTTGGGGCATGGTGATCAGGGCAATGTAGCCGCTGACAGTTGCCAAAATGTGAGCGGCTCCCCGCAGCATGGCTTCCAGGCTACCGTCTTCGCGGGTGCGGCGATCGCTCAGCAACTGCTCGATCTGGAGCGCAAAGTCACTCGATGGAGTCAGCAGCTTATCGACATAAATTCGATAGCCCGAATCAGAGGGCACCCGTCCAGCGGAAATATGAGGCTGGTAAAGCAGCCCAACTTTTTCCAATACGCCCATAGAGTTGCGGATGGTCGCAGCGCTAACGCTCAGGTTATATTCCTTCAGCAATGCTTCGGAGCCGACGGGTTCTGCGGTGGCAATGTAATGACGAACGGTTGCCCAAAGCACCTGCTGCTGACGATTCGTGAGTTTAATAGGTGAGGACATTAGGGTAAGGCGCGAATTTTAAAGGGATTGCATGAAGTGCGATCGCACTGCTTATCGCTTATGTATAAAAACTAATCATCAGTGAAATGCTGAACTAAAGGTGTTCTTAGCGAACTATTGCGTAGATGGCTTATGTATCCAATATAAGGTAGAGAGTTATCGCCCTGCCACTGTATTGCCACCACTGTATGACCACGATTGCGAATAGCCGACCCTAATATCGGGGCACGGCAGCATCTACGGCACAGGAGTAAGCATCAATGCCGCCTGTCACATTTTTAACATTCGCAAAACCTTGACTCATCAGCCATTGGCACATTTGAGCAGAGCGCATCCCGTGATGGCACAGCACCAGAGTTTCTTTGTTCGCGTCTAGGCGACTATGAATATCAGTTGACCAGTTACCATGCTGACTCAGGGGCAAGTTGACAAAGCCCTCTAGCTGAGCTAACTCTAATTCCTGAGGTTCCCGCACATCCACAAACTGGCGATCGCCCCCTTCCTGTAACAGAGTCGCCAATTGATCAACCGTAATTTCTGGCAGCGATGTAAACATAATGGTCATGCCTTAAAGAGTGGAATAGCTTAGAGTAATATGCTTTCATACTTCGATCGCCCCTAGGGCTTTAGGTTCGCTTTTTGTCCTTCAGAAATTCCCGTCACCCTAGTGATATTCATGCCTTTGTAAGGGCGATCTCTCTGTAGGTTTTTTACTGTTGTGCGCGTTTGCATATCCCAAGTTTGAATCGGCTATTCCGCATAAGCGTCGGTTGCGGAGAGAGGGAGCGATCGCCGCCGTCAACAGCAGCAGGCTAAAGAATGCGCCCAGCGACAACCAACGGTAAGCCCTCAAACTTTTCAACACCCGCCGAAGCGACTGCATTGAGGAATTTGGAGTATCTGACTGCTGCATGGCGATCGCTGAGCCTCACGTTCTTAAAAACAAGCTCTTTTGATGTGCGAATCTACACAAAGAATGGAGAGTAACGGAGTCGAACCGATGACCTCTGCGGTGCGATCGCAGCGCTCTACCAACTGAGCTAACTCCCCAAGCCTAAGCTCTAAGCTTAGCCATTTTATCATCGACTAGCAGAGAAGAGGTTTAAGCCGCAACGAGATCGTAGGTTTGGCGAACGCGGTCTAGCTCTAGATCGGAGAGGTAATCCACCGTCCAATTCGCGCAGCGTTGCAGCATGTGAAACGGGTAAGTGTTGGCAACCCCGACGACCGGAATGCCTGCTTTTTTAGCTGCCGTAATTCCAGCAAACGTATCTTCGATCGCCAAGCAATTCGCAGGCAGTAGATTGAGCGCTGGATAGAGTTCATTGAGTCGCTTCACCGCCAACAGGTAACTGTCGGGTTCTGGCTTACTAGGAACTCGCTCATCACCGGACACAATAATTGGAAACGTGTCAGTCAATTCAGCCCGTGCCAACACTGTTGTCACTTCCGATCGCAGCGCTCCGGTAACTATGGCAACTTTGAGTTGTGCGGCATGGATATTAAACAAAATGTCAGATAAGCCTGCATAGATCGGCAGTTTTTCTAAATTGATGAGTTCTTGTTGATAGGCAGCGGATTTGCGACTGATGAGTCTATCTAAGTTTGCATCAGACAAAATTCTGCTGCGGCTGGCAAATAGGTCTGTGAGGCAAGCGCGATCGCTGCGTCCCAAGCAAATTTGGCGCAGTTCTCCGCGTTTGGGTCGCAGGTTTTCTTCAATCAACAACTGATCGATCAGCTTGTTGTGAATTGCCTCATCGTTGATGATCACACCATTGAAGTCAAACAGAACGGCTTTCAGCATCTTTAGCAACAGTAATCCTTTCTATGATGAAACCTATCACATCGCAGCGCTCAAACCTCTGATTCCTATCTTCACCATACCCAGCACTCAGCACTTATCTGCTATTTACAACTCCTGCTTTTAGGTTTCAGTACTCTCGACTCGATCGCAAATGGTGGAATATCCTCCAGTTCTGCATCCACCAGGTTGTACTGCTCACACACCAGACTAAGCCGACTTCCAGGCGTTTTCACCGCATTGACTGAATGAGTCAGATCACCTTGAAACCATAGTAATTTACCGAGTTGCGGCTTAATCTGCCCCACTTGCTGCCGATGGTTTCGCAGCACCAGTTCGCCGCCCTGAAGCGCGTCCGGCACCTGCACATACAGCACACTGACGATCGCAGGCGGATCAATGGTTTTGCAATAGGAGCGCAAGGAGCGATCGATATGTGGATCAACGCGGGAGCCTTCTTTTAGCAACAGCGGATTGAGGTAAAACGCATTGCAGCTTGGCTCAAGCGCTAGATTTAGGTAAGAACTGAAAAATGGAAACTGTCGTTCTACTTCAGCAATCTGCGATCGCCGAAACGCGATCGAAAATCCCTTGGTGCCCACAAAATCGCGGTTGAGATTATTCACTGCAAAGTAAGGACACGCCAAAATTCTGCCCGTCAAATCGTGAAGATCAGCGGCAGAAAACGCATTCGACTGTTGACGGTAGTAGCTCACAGTTTTGAAAAATTGGGCATTGATTGCGCCCGCTTTTGGAATGCTAGCATTTGAAGCATTGAATTGATGACGATGCCAGAGTATGCAAGCATGATAAAAGCTAAGTGGGCTGGTTTTCCCGGTCATTTCGGGTAACCTTCGATTCAGGATAACTAATTGACGTAGCGAGGATAGGGGATGAACTTCTGGGATGTTGAGGTGGGCGCGATTTCCTTAAATCCAGAAACCTATCGGCGCGTCGTGGAATCGTCGTCCGGCGGATTGATTGCCCTAGGAGTGCTGCTGTTATCTGGTTTCTCTGAGGCGATCGCCCAAGGAATTGTGCTATTTGTCAACCGGGTGAAACCGCTGCGGTTTGTGCTGAGTTTGGCGATCGCGTCGATTCTGTTCGTCTTCGGTTTTTTATTTTGGGCAGGCAGCACTTGGATGGTGCTCAAAATATTTTTTGGAACCCGCGCTCCCCTGATCCAACTCCTGATCACGCTTGCCGTTTCCTTTGCGCCCAAAGTTTTTAGCATCTTTATTGCGTTGCCCTATCTGGGGGTTCCCATTTCTATCATCCTTTCCATTTGGAGCTTTCTCGCATTCTTGGTCGGCATTCGAGCCACACTCGGCTTAGATTTGTGGCAAGGATTTTGGTGCGGCGTATTGGGCTGGGCAGTGCTGCAACTATTGCAACGAACGGTAGGGAGACCCGTTGCCAATATCGGAAAATGGATTCGCAACTCAGTAGCAGGAGTGCCGCTGGTGACTGATTTGAAAGATCTAGAGCGGATCATTGCACAGGGTCGGCGATCGTGAGCAACCGTAAAATCTCTCGCTGGATTGGGCTAGGTTTATTTACCCTCGTCCTCTCTTTGGTTATCGGATTTAGCACTGTGATTCAGGGCGTTTTGCTAGCAATCACCCTAACCCTAGCGGGCTTAGCCGCAACCTGGAACTTTTCCCTACAAATTATTTCTATCCTGATCATCACCCTAATGTTTGCCGGATTGCTGATTCCCTTGGAAGCATTGGGTTGGTGGGCAGGCTGGTATGACGATGACTTAGATACCGCAAGCTATCCCGGCACGTTAGAAGAGCCAATTCCTGAAAACACTGACATCCGCAAATATGTGATTTATCTGGATGGGATCTGTCAATCTCATTCCCAATATCTTCCAGAAGTGGAAATTTTTTTGAATGAGCTAGCGATCGCTTTACCCGATGACATTGCTCTAATTCGCGGGCTGATGCCTTACAGCGTCCTGAATAAGCCCCTGACTGAAGACCGCTGGCTATCCTTTCTCTGGCGCAAAGCCGATCACTATCAAATGACCGCTTCCGGGGGCATTTTTGGTCTCTTAATTGGAGTCACAATCAATATTCGCAACACGTTGATTGTAGGCGTGGCAGCCGATCAGCGCTATGGACCGATCTACAACCAGGCAACTGCCCAAATGATTTACGATAGCCTGATTCATCATGGCTATTGGCGAGGATGTGGCATCCCCATCACAATTTTGGGCTACAGCGGTGGTGGACAAATGGCGGCGGGAGCGGCTCCTTATGTGAAACGGGCATTAGCAGCCCCAATCGAGTTGGTGTCTTTGGCAGGTGTAATTAGCGGCAATCATAATCTGCTGGCGGTAGAGCATCTCTATCACATCGTCGGCGACAACGATTTAGTCGAGAAACAGGGTCCGGTTATCTTTCCACGCCGTTGGCAACTGCTCTTTTTGTCTTACTGGAATCGGGCAAAGGCACGGGGCAAAATTAGCTTCATTTCACTCGGACCCGTGGGGCACAATGCCGCCAACGGTCCTTATGGGGCAGAAGCACGACTGCCAGATGGACGAACGCATCTCCAGCAAACCGTTGAAGTGATTTCTGGCATTCTTCAAGGAACTTCAGCGGTGGTGTCGGCGGCTAGGGCAACCACGCCGAGCCACTACGATTTATATCAGCAAGCTGCTTTTAATCGACCAGAGTTTTACCCGCTGGATCAAACAGTTGACCCTGGTTTATACCAGGCGATCGCGCCCTGGCTGGGACGATTAATTCTTCCCACTCCTCAAGAGCGCTATACCCTTCGCGGCGTTTGGTTTGAAGTGCATCACGCTCCAACGGAGTATCAGCATTTGATCGGAAAAGTGATTCCCCTCTGCTGGAGCAGCGATGCCGCAACTCAGCGATTTGTGAAAACAACAACCAAAGCGGTGCATTTTAGCCAAGAAGCCGAAGATAGCCAGCGGCAAGGCGTGATTCATCCCGATCGCCTCAACCATTGGCAGCAGGTTGATCCATTAGAATCGCTGGCAGGCGCACGCCCCAACGATGATGTAATCGTGGCGCTGACCGACTTTGTAGAGGTGCAATCCGCAGACAATAGTCAAGAGGATCACCCTGCTTATGGGCTGCGGATTAACCGAGAACCATTACAAATCACTGGGCGCTACTATGGTTTAGTCAAAATTCTTCAGGTTGCCGAACTTCAATCTCAGACAGCCGTAGAAACCTTAACAATCACCAACGCAGCTTCAACGTCGATCCTTGCTGCTCCGGCAATTCAAACCTCTCGACTCTTTCGGGTAGCTCACTACGATCGCGCCACTCATCAATTTAACGGCGCTGAAGAAATCGTTTCCTTTCCCCAAGTGGTTTTGTCCAAATATGGCAGCTATCCTTCCACAACTCGCGATATTGAAAAAATGCCGCTGAATGAGACGGGATGGTACATCTATGGCGCGAAAGATGCCAATGGAATGTTTGTTGTGCAGGCGATCGCGCCCCGCGCCCTTTTCCGTCTCTTGCCAGATAAAGTCATCATCGGCAAACAAAAATCTTGGCGTTACCTCAAAAAACAAGCATGGCAAGTCAAAGGCAAAAAGGGACAAATTAAATCCGTAATGTTGGTAGGGGCGGAGGAAACAGGGAATAGGGAACAGGAAACAGAGGATGCAATCCCTGACCACACCCTGAAACCTGTTCGCGTAGCCTCTCCGCAGGAGTTAACCCGAAGCCTGGAACCGCTATCTCCTGCTTCACAATTTTGGAATGAAGGCGATCGCGCCCTTGTCCTGCATGTGTACGGCGGCATTGGTGGCAAAAAACGAGAACCCGCCGCCAGAACTCCCATTTTCTTTGGGCACTTTGCCTATGGTGTGGCGACAGTGATTCGAGAGCCGCTGGCGGATGAATTAAAGTTTGATATTCAATACCATCAGGTTTATTCCCACAATATTGATGGCATTGTAGCCGGACGATTTGCCTGGAATCGATTTATGGGCGATCGCCAGATAGGCTGGCTGGGCACTCGTCCCGTGTGCGATGTGCTGATCAAATTGGAGTCGTTTACAGGCGCATTCGATGTCTATGGCAAGAAATATTCCGTGCTAAATGTGCTGCTTTACGAGCTTGAAGTGATGATTGCGCGATACCGAATTGGCGATGGCACAGGCGGCACCTATGTGGGACCAGCTCACAATTGCTGTCAGGATTCTAATCAAGCTTTGTATGCGGCACTTAAGCGAGTTCGTAATGCGATTCAATCTGACCCTAAATTTGTGGAAGAACTGCAAGACGATCCCGGTGAGGCAGAACGGTTTGAGCAACTGATCAAACTGACCGAAGGAATTCGGCAAAAACTATTGCCCTTTGGTTCTGCTCGTGCCGACTGGCAAAACAATCAATCTAGTTTAGGGATTAGCCCGGAGGAAGACTTTTTTCAAGGAGTATCGGTTGGTTTGCGAAGCTGGCGAACTCTATTACCCCGCGTTGCCAGTGAGGCGATCGCGAAACAGTTCCTCGATCAAGGTGCCACCCTCTGGGTTTTGCGAACCAACCAAATTGGCGGTAATGATCCCGATATTGAACCGATCGCCCCAACGCAATTTGGCTGGTAAAACGCTTAATCTAGCAAAGGTTCAGTTCGATTCGATCACGGTTCACCATTCTCCTCTAAACCAAATCGTTTCTGAAGAATTGGATTCAGAATAATCAACTTCACTCCAAATCCCTCTCCTGTTCGAGAGGAGCTTTTAGCGGTTTTGTTGCCCTTGTCCACAGGAGAGGGCGTTGCGTCACTAGACCTCTTGCGCGAATCTTTGCCCTTACCCAAATATTGCAGACGAAGGGTTGGGGGATATAGCTTGCTTCTGTAAGGTGGGCTACGTTTATATTTATGCAAGAGATCTACAAAATTCCAACAAAAAACCGACAGTTTCGTAAGAAATCTGCCGGCTAGTCGTGTGTTCCCTGTTGATGACTCGGCTTTAAAAGTTGAGTCTTCATAAGTATGTCTTTGGAAATAGACGGGGCAAGCGATCGCGATCATTTACCTCTGTGATCATTATCACAACCTAAACTAAACTTCGGGCTGACAAATACGAAAGATTGCCGTTAATCACTCACCCGATTGCGACTCCTGCCAATAATACAAGTGTTCTAAGTAACATGAGACTCCGGGTATTTGCGTAAACAAGAGATAGCCTAATAGGCCGGCGAAAATAGGCTCCAGCAGAATGACTGAAGTTTAGACTAAAGGGCAGATGCGTTGTAAAAGAGCGATCGCACCTTTCGTAAGATCGATCGTTCAGTTTGCTAGAGTAACACCATCCCGGCAGCGTTATGCAAAACTCATGGTACAAGCTATCCAGGCTAGCAGCCTCAGTTTGTTTGAGGTGGAAGAGAAATTTAAACTCCAGCGAGTTTTCGATCCAGCACTTTTCTTGGAGTGGCAAGAAAATTTACCCTCTGTGACCGAGGCTGAAAAGCAATGGTTGGATCAGGTCAAAGCCGACTTCCTGTCGCTAGAGAAGTATCCACTTCATGAAGAAGTTATTAAAATGGCGGTTCTTTCACCGCTGTTATTTTTCGCTAGATTTTTCCACTATCCTTTTTATCCACGAGCAGAAGTAGAGGTCAAGATTTTTGCTGAGGATGAGGGTGAAGTGATTAACGGCAGAGTTGATGTATTGATCGTTCGGCAGCAACTTTGGGTCACACTGATTGAGTCAAAAAACAAAGACTTTAGCCTGCTCAAAGCAATGCCTCAAGCTTTGTTTTATATGATGAGTAGCCCAACCATCGACAAGCCAATTTTTGGATTTGTCACCAATGGGAGTCACTTTGCGTTCATTAAATTACTCAAAAGGAACGTTCCTCAATACATACTGTCAGATGAATTTTCGCTTAATCGTCAAGGCAATGAACTCTACACCGTGCTGAGTATTCTCAGGCGTTTAGGAGAATTAGTCACGGAATAGCGATCGCCCTTGATCCAAATCGCCCGTTCGGTTTGCTGTAGTAACGCCATCCCAGCATCATTCTGGAAAAGTTGTAGAAACAACGAATGTTCTGACGCTCAATCTGGATGAGGTTCACTTTTCGGATGATCAGTTCTATGAACTGTGCCAGCGCAATCAGGACTGGCAGTTTGAGCGATCGCTAACTGGCGACTTAATTGTGATAGCACCCGTAGGCGACGATAGTGGCAACCAAGAAGCGGCTTGAATCACCGATGTAGAAATTTGGAATCGGCAAACTCGACAAGGCTATATCTTCAATTCTTCGACGATCTTTAAGCTGCCGAATGGTGCGAATCGATCGCCCGATGTCGCCTGGATTCACAAAGATCTTTGGGAAGCGCTTTCTCCAGCAAATTTGACTACCATATCTCGAACTTGTTTAAGTTTCATTCCTTAGTTGCAGAAACCGCATTTTACAGGCTGCTAGTCATCACCATCGGACCTTGAGGCGAAACTGGTGTAGGCGAAGCTTCGATCGTGACAACGAGATTGGTGACGCGATCGCTGGTTGCTGAGGTTAGAGGCACCTTCACAAATACTCTGCCTTGGGGATTTGCGGTGAAATTTCCCGCTGAAACCTTTTGACCGTTGGCAACCGCCCAGAGGTTATAGGTTTGTCCGGGTGGTAGGGTTGGCAGATCTTGCAGCACGACGATCGCCCCTGCTTCTCCCGGCGTAATCACTACATTTCCCGTCGCTTTCGCCAGTTGATCCATGCCTTTTAAATTCACCAACTTAGTTTGGGGTGCTTGCAGCATGGCAATCAGGTCTTTTTGGGAGGAAATCTTGGCTTGAGTCGTGGCAAGCTGTTGCCGCAAATTCAAATTGTCTAATCCCATCGCCAGTGCGAGAACGGCGGCAATGCTACCGCCCCATAGAATCATTGACTGGCGGCGATCGCGCCGACGAATTGGCACTGCTTGATTTTGAGCAGCGGTGAGAATGCGCGATCGCACCGCTGCGGCAGGCTGCACTTCCGGTAGGGCGTAGGGCATCGCTGCCAGCACATCTTGCAGGCTGTGCATTTCCTCGCCTAGTTCGGGATGGGCAGCCAAGAGTTGCTGCAACTCTTCAGCTTCCTCAGACGTAAGATTGCCCAATACGTAACCAGCCATTAGCTCGTGCGAATGTTCAGAATAGGACGATTCAGGATAAATGGGTTCAGCCATAACGCGATTATTCAATCCAGGTCTGTAAGGTTTTTCTGAGGGTGAGCAATCCTTGGCGCGACCAGGATTTCACCGTTCCCAAGGGAATCTCTAACCGGGCAGCAATTTCTGACTGGCTCAGCCCTTCGTAATACGCCAGCTCCAGGATTTGTCGATACTTTTCGGGCAGGTCAGCCAAGGCATCGCGTACATGCTCCGAACGTTGATGGATGGATGCGGCTTCAAACGGTGTGGTCGGCGGCGGTTGAGTGGTCATGGTGTTGCCCCAGCGCTGAAGAGACTTGAGATTGCTGCTGCGTGAACGGAGTCGATCAATTGCCCGCGATCGCGTCAAGGTGGTCAAAAAACTGCTTAAAGAACCTCGGTTTACGTCATAGGTGCTGCTGCGCCAAAGTTTCAAAAAAATTTCTTGAGTCAAATCTTCGGCTTCCTGCGGATTCAGCAAAACTCTCAACGCCAATCTATACACTAGGCTAGCGTAGCGATCGTAAAGCGCCGCCAGAGCAGAGTGCTGTTTAGCTTGCATCGCCTGAAACAACTCCGCATCAGTGGGAATTGGGGGCGAATCAGAAGGCTCGAAATTCATAGATTCACGTTTTTGAGACAAGTTCTACATCAACCCTGATTGAGCAGCAGTTTTAGATACAGGACTTATGCACTCGCCCCCTAGATCCCACAATTCTGGGGGACTTTGATCTCTAGATCCCCCAGAATTGGAGGTTGGAGGGCAAATTCGGTTGATTTGCCTAAGTCCTGCCTAAAAAGAAGAAACCAATCAATGCCCAATTTAGGCTAAACGCTATTTGCTCAAGAATTTCACTTTAGTTCATGAAAACACCCACAATTTCAAATCTACACATCACTTCCTATCTAAATTACGTGTGATAGCAAGAATTGGATGCGACTGGATGTGAACCCATTAAGAACATCAGTCGGGTCGTTTGCAACCTGGCAAAAAACTTTAATCCGATCGCTTAACCCATTCGTATGTCACTAGGAAAGAACAAAAACGATTCTTGCCCCACAAATACACATACATCTAAAGGCTTGAGAAAAATGATGAACTTAAAAGTTTTGGGTTTGGCAGCAAGTTTAGTGATTACCGCTGGTTTGGCTTCTTGCTCTGGCGGTGCCAATCAAGCAACTCCCGGCACTTCTGCTTCACCTGCGGCAAGCACCACGGGTGATGCGATGAAGGGCGACGCAATGAAAAAAGAAGGTAGCGCAATGAAAGGTGACGCGATGAAAGGCGATGCGATGAAGAAGGAAGGTAGTGCGATGAAAGGCGATGCCATGAAAAAAGAAGGCGGCGCGATGAAGGGTGACGCAATGAAAAAGGAAGGCGATGCCATGAAGCAGTAGTCCAGTTAATGCAAACCTTCTTGCAGGTATTTCTATGAGTTCTCTTTTACAGCGTCGTCGAATGTTGACCTATCTTGGCTTAGGACTCATCGGGGCTGGTGGCGTAACCCTAGCTAGTCGCCTTCATGAGGAATCGTCTGTGCCTGACGCTCAAGCGTCTGCAACAGTCAGCGATCGCACGACCAATCTTGCCGCCACTTCTACCAATCGCCTACCAGAATTTCAGGGCATTTCTCAATGGCTGAATTCCCCGCCGCTAACCGTTGATTCCCTCAAAGGAAATGTAGCGCTGATCCAGTTTTGGACTTTTGCTTGCATTAACTGTCAGCGCACCCTCCCGTCTGTAGTTCGCTGGCATCAGCAATATGCTGCCAAAGGGCTAAAAGTGGTTGGCATTCACACGCCTGAATTTGCCTTTGAGCGTGATGTAAACAACGTCAAGCAAGCATTACAGAAGCATGGCATTACCTACGCCGTGCCGATGGACAACCAGTTCAAAACCTGGAGTGCCTATAAAAATGAGTATTGGCCCCACTTATTTTTAGCCGATCGCCAAGGAATTATTCGCTATGACCATATTGGCGAAGGTGCCTACGACGAAACAGACAAAATGATTCGGAAGTTGTTGACATAGAAATCAGGTTTCTGATCCTTGAAACCCGCCACCTGAAAACTCTTGAGCTTTCTGCTTATGTCTACTTCCTCACTTTCCGTTGGGCTAGCGTTTTTGGCTGGAATACTAACCGTATTGTCTCCTTGTGTCTTGCCAATTTTGCCGATTTTGGTCGGGCGATCGCTTCAGTCTCATCGCTATGGGGCGGTGGCGTTAGTTGCGGGGTTGGTCGGTGGGTTTGCCGCAGCAGGCAGCTTGTTGGCATTTACCAGTCAATGGATTGCCGGATTCGCGAGTGGCTTAAGAACCTTTGCGATCGTGCTGCTGCTGTTTCTAGGTCTATTAGCGCTATTTCCAGCTTGGAGCTATCGCTTATTTAGCTATCTGCGGCTCGACGGTTTGAAAGAACCTAAACGGGTTGGACTATGGGGCGAGTTTCTGCTGGGCACTCAATTGGGGCTGCTGTGGACTCCCTGTGCGGGTCCCGTTTTGGGCAGCATTGTTGTGTTGGCAGCGGTGCAGCAAGAGGTTACACAGGTTTTTGGGCTGCTGCTGGCATTTGGCGTGGGGGCGAGTTTGCCACTGCTGGCGATCGCTTACTCTGGGCGATATGTTGGGCGCTCAGTCCTAAAATTACGTCCCTACAGCGCGGCACTCCAGCGGATTGGTGGCGGATTGATCGCCGCAACTGCGATCGCAATTTTGTTGGGCTGGGATGTGCAAGTGCAGCTTTGGCTGGCACCGCTATTTCCCGCCGCACGTTTGTAAATTGTTCAGATATTCAAGTAAATCAATTATTTAAGGAGTTTGATTATGAAATTGCAACGCTTTTTTAGCCTGATTTCTCTGATTGCAATCACTACGGTTGTCACAGTTGCAGAGTATCAATCTGTTAGCTCTCAAAATGCTCCCGCTATGAAGCCAGAGGGCAGCATGATGAAGCCGGAAGGCAGTATGAAAAACCCTAGCGGCAGCATGATGAAGCCAGGAACGATGGCAATGCGATCGGGCAAATTTGTTAAAGCTGAACATCCCACTCAGGGATCTGTCATGCTGGTCAACGAAGGCGGCAAATCTTATCTGGCATTCGACCAAACCTTTAAGACTGATGCAGGTCCCGATCTATACGTGATTTTGTATCGTACTGGTCAGCCACCCATCACTGGCATTAAAGAAAAAGATTATGTGGCGGTGGCAAAACTGCAAAAGGTTTCCGGCGCTCAACGGTATGCGCTGCCTCAATCGGTGAAGCCAGAGAATTTCTCTAGCGTGGCGATTTGGTGCCGCAAATTTAATGCAACATTCGGCTACGCCAGCTTAGGCAAGTAGAGATTATTCATGACAATTTCCCAGCCTGCCAAATTACCGAAAAAAGCGGTCGTCCCCAAACAGGCAATCTTTGCGAAAGCCTTTCACTGGGTCAATATTATTAGTCTGTTGCTGATGATGAGCAGTGGCTTGCAAATTTACAATGCCAATCCAGTATTTGGCGGACGGGAGGGATGGCATTTTCCCAAAGGGTTGCTCTTAGGCGGCTGGTTGGCAGGGGGGCGAGATTGGCACTTCACCTTTATGTGGGTGTATTCGCTTAACCTGCTGGCGTATGGGCTATTCATTCTCATCTCTCGTCGCTGGCAGCAGCGCTACGTGTCTAGCAGTGATTTGAAGGCGCTGCAAGTGTCGCAAAATGCCAAGCGTAAAACCTATGCATGGCATCGGGTCGTATATACGGCGATTATTCCAATCCTGCTGCTGGCGATCGCCAGTGGGCTAGCCATGTATAAACCCGCTCAACTTCCCTGGTTGGCAAGTCTGTTTGGCAGTTGGCAAACGCTCCGCACCGTTCATTTTATCACAGTGCCGATTGTGCTTGGGTTTACGCTGATCCATTCTCTACTGGCGTTTCGGGTTGGCAGTATGCGGCTGATCCGCTCGATCTTTGTCCGTTAATCTTTCATTCTCTAGGGCTACTGCTATGCCAATTATTCAAACCCCTCGCCCAGTGCTAACCCGTCGGAGATTGTTACAGCTTTCTGGATTATCAGGCATGGGGTTGCTGCTGGGCAGTTGTGCTTCCACCTCCATTGCTGAGCAGGTGGGAGCCACGATTGATCCGCTCAACCAACGGGTGGAAGAGTTGCTGCTCAACCCGCAAGCGTTGGTGCCAGAGTTTCCAGTCAGCGCAATTGAGCCGGAAGCTCTGCTGATTAATTCGTTTGATACGACACCGAACCTCGATCGCACCACTTTTCGCTTAATAGTGGATGGCGATGTCGCCCAACCCTTGAGCCTAAGTCTGGCAGAAATCCAGTCAATGCCCCTGACCTCAATGGTGATTCGGCATGTGTGTGTAGAAGGCTGGGCGGCGATCGTCCAGTGGGGCGGGGTGAGTTTGGGTGAACTCATTCGGCGCGCTCAGCCTAAATCCACAGTTCGCTATGCCTACTTTGAGTCTGCCGATGGCTACTACGAAAGCTGGGATCTTGCCTCCACACTGCATCCCCAAACGATGTTGGCGTATCAAAAAAATGGTCAGCCATTGCCCATTGAAAACGGCGCACCGCTGAGACTAGCAGCCCCGATCAAGCTGGGCTATAAACAATCTAAGTGGGTGACACGGGTGACGCTGCTGAGTCAACTGCCATCGAAACTGGGCTATTGGGAAGATTTTGGCTACGAGTGGTTTGCAGGGCTGTAGACCTGTAAGATTATCGGGTGGTTGAGTTGGAGCGATCGCCCTGTGTTGGCTGCATTACTGTATGGCAAAGAAGACTTACGGCTGGAGCAGGTTGCAGACCCCACTCCTGCTGCTGGAGAAGTCGTGATTCGCGTGAAAGCGGCGACCACCTGCGGCACCGATTTGAAAGTGTGGCGCAGGGGCGGACATGCCAAGATGCTAAAGCCACCGACCCCATTTGGGCATGAAGCAGCGGGAGAAATTGTGGCGTTGGGCGCAGGCGTAGAAGGCTGGCATCTAGGCGATCGCGTGGTTGCCAATAACTCTGCTCCTTGCATGACCTGCTTTTTCTGCCGGAAGCGCGAATATTCCCTCTGCCAAAATTTGCTGTTTAACAACGGCACCTTTGCGGAGTATCTCAAAATTCCCGCAGCGATCGTGCAGCACAACCTGCTACCCATTCCAGACGATTTGCCTTATGACTTGGCATCCATGACCGAGCCACTCGCCTGTGTGCTGCACGGAGCCGCCCGATCGCACGTAAAACCCGGCGATCGCGTCGTAATTTTGGGGGATGGCGCTATCGGTCTCATGTTCGTTGCCGCGCTATCGTCCGGGAGAGGCGACTGGATTGCCCCTTCGCCCCTCACCCCTCACCCCGCGCCCTTCTCCGAAGTTTTTCTGTTTGGCGGCAACGCCTCCCGCTTGCAAGTCGGCGAAAAGTTGGGTGCAGTGAAAACCTTTAACTACAAGCAGGTTGAAGATGTCCCGGCATTGGTCAAGGACCTGACCGATGGCTGGGGAGCCGATGTGGTAATTGAGGCGACCGGGGTTCCTTCTGTGTGGGAAATGGCGATCGCCTGTGCCCGTCCAGGTGCCACGGTGAACCTGTTTGGTGGCTGCCCCCGCGATACGACGATCACAGTTAACACAGACCAACTTCACTACAGCGAACTCACCCTCAAAGGCGTTTTTCATAACACGCCTCAATACGTTCGGGCAGCCCTGAATCTTTTAGCTAGTCGTGCTGTGCCGTTTGAACTGCTGCTCAGTGGCGAACAGTCCCTCAGCAATCTAGAGCAAGTGTTTGAAGACATGCGCGATCGCAAGGTGATTAAAGTCGCGATCGTGCCGGAATAAAACGCTTCTCCTTACTGCGTTGGCGCTTTTTTCGGCGGCTTACTCACGGGAGGCTGAATCACCATTTGTCCATCCTTTTCAAAAATCTTGCCGCCTAAACCTTCGATCGCCTGTTTTGCCCGGTCTTGGGTTGGCTGATCTCCAACCATTCGCGCCTGTTCATAAATCGATCCCCACGAAAAAACTCGCACAGTCAGACTATTGGGATCATTCCGCAAAAATTTTGCAGTCCCTTGAAAAAGCGGCGCAAGATCCTCATCCGGCGTTCCTTTGACCCATTGGGCTGCCATCTCGTGGGAGTGAATCGAGCCAGGAACATCTCCTTGTAGCAGCAATTGATCCAGCCCCATAAAGCGCCAGACTTGAAACGCTTTTGGATTTGCTTTTGGGGAGAGAGCCGCTGTGCCACGTTTCATTAGATCAATGGCAAGATCGGGCTTACCCAGTTGATAAGACACCGCGCTGGAAATAAACATGTAGACATCAGTAAACCGTGGGTCAAGGCGGGTCACAATGTCAAAATATTGGGGACTGAGGGAATATCCTGTTTTTTTGCGGGCATCATCATCGCCATAGTATTGCAAAAAGTTAAGAAATACCCAGTCTGACACCACATTATCAAACCCAAAGGTCGGAGTGCGGCTCAGTAACTTTAATTTTAGGGTTTCTTGCTCTTCAGCCTGCTTTGGGTTTTCTGCCCACTGAGATGGCTGGTCAAGCTGCGATCGCTGAATTAAAATTACTCCAACCAATGCAGCTAGGGCGATCGCTACTAACCCCACTGATTGCGCCCACTTTAGGCTATTTTTTTGCTTAAAAAGCTCCATCTTTTAACCTTTCGCAAAATCCTTATGACTTCCTAAATTCAATGTAATTTAATTTTGCCTGGTTGTATTTGGTGGGATAGCAAGAGGAAATTCAAAGCTATTCAAAAACTTCAGCAAAGTTTACGGTTTAGACCTATGCAAATTCAATGATATTCGGTTAAATTAGCGCAAGAACTATAAGATAGATCTTAGGACTTCGCCTGCTCTACTGGCTAACTTAATCAGGTAGGACAGTTTGAGAACTGGCATCCTCTGGAGCAATTTGAAACCGTTGGTTTCGCTATTCTAAGCTCATTAGCCGGATTGTGTGCTAGTTTCGCAAGGTTTTCCGGTTGAAGTCAGTTTGCACCTGTAATAAACTTCATGCGTTTTGAAACTATTTGCTTCTTGTAGACGCATGTAAGACACACGTAAGACATCTGTACGGTAGAAAATTAATCCATCAGATCTTTGAGTTATTTCTAATGAACCGAACCCTGAAGCACGTTTCACTCTCAAAATTGGCGCTTTGTGGAGGAGCAGTCGCAGCTACTGCCGCAGTTTCCTTGTTTGGTCCTGGTCTGGGTCGTGTGCGGGCAGCTTTGCAGGATAGTCCTAAAGCCGTTCTGGATGAAGCCTGGCAAATTGTGAATCGCGAATACGTTGACGAAACATTTAATCGAGTTGATTGGCAACAGGTTCGACAGCGCCTTTTAGACAAAAAATATAGTTCTCGTGATCAGGCTTATGCAGCGCTTCGTAAAGAGCTAGAAAAGCTGAATGATCCCTACACTCGCTTCATGAATCCAAAGCAGTATGAGGCATTAACTAATCAAACATCTGGAGAGCTTTCTGGGATTGGGATTCGCCTAGAAGTTCCTGAACAAACAAAAGCATTGACGGTAGTAGAGCCGATTGAAAATTCACCCGCCCTTAAAGCGGGTCTCAAGTCGGGCGATCGCATTATGTCGATCAACGGCAAACTAACGAAGGGCATGACGGTAGAGAACGCCTCCAATTTGATTCGTGGCGATGTTGGCACAAAAGTTAGTCTGGAAATTCGTCGGGATCAAGGACAGCCTTTTGTGGTCTCCATTACTCGCGCTCGGATTGAGTTGGCAACGGTAAGATATTCTCTAAAGCAAGAAGGCAAAAGCAATATTGGTTATATTCGTTTAAACGAATTTAGTTCCCATGCAGCAGACCAAATGCGGCGCGCCATTAAAGACTTGCAGACTCAAAAGGCAGATGGATTTGTGCTAGATCTGCGCGGTAATCCAGGTGGTTTATTGCAGTCCAGCATCGAAATCAGCCGGATGTGGATGGGAGAAGGTGCGATCGTTCGTACCGTTGATCGTCGCGGCAAAAACGAAGAGGTCTCCGCTAATCAAACTGCTTTAACCAAGTTGCCACTGGTTGTGCTCGTGGATGGTAATTCTGCAAGCTCTAGCGAAATTTTGACGGGTGCTTTGAAAGATAATGGTCGTGCAACGGTCGTTGGTAGCCAAACCTTTGGTAAGGCTTTGGTGCAATCAGTTCATAACCTTGCAGATGGGTCAGGGTTAGCAGTGACCATCGCTCATTACTACACGCCAAAAGGCACTGACATTAGCCATAAAGGGATCACTCCTGATGTCAAGATTGACCTGACCGAAGCGGACAAACAAACGTTGTCATCGAATCCTAAGTTGCTAGCAACCTTGCAAGATCCTCAGTATTCAGGTGCGATTTCTGCTCTAGAGAGAATTATCTTGGCACGTCCTAATCAACCGACTACGGGCAAGCAAGCCAGTGTTCAACGATCGCGGTAGTTTCACTTTTTAAGCGGCTCTATACCAACCTTTAAAGAACCAAGTCTCATATGAGATTTGGTTCTTTAAGTTTTTTCTGGCTAATTAAGCTTCAGCTAGTTCCTGTTTTCAGTTGGCTCACCAAGTGTCGAATTTCTGGCAAAATTAGCTTTTCCATTGCCAATAAAACACCATTACTTGAGCCGGGCAAGGAAAATATTAGGGTTTCTTGAAAGACTCCCGCGATCGCTCGTGATGCGATCGCCCGTGAACCAATTTCTGCATAGCTGAGCCAGCGAAACACCTCTCCAAACCCAGGGAGTCCCTTCTCCAGCAACCCTTCAACCACATCATAGGTAGCATCTCGTGGAGCAATCCCAGTGCCTCCGTTCAGAATGAGCACATCCACATCGGATCGTTTTCCTAGCAGGTCTAATTGCTGCTCGATTTGGGCAGGCTCATCTTGAATGATCATGTAAGCCGTGACCTGATGAGCGGCTTCGACCAATAGCTGCTGAATCAATTGACCACTGCGATCGCTTTCGGGTGTCCGCGTATCGCTCACAGTAATGACCGCACAATGGAGCGGCATCAGAACAGTATCAGGATGAGGAGTTAAGCCCATAAAATTGACCACACGGCAATAGTAGCGGTGAGGCGATGGCAAAAGCTTTTATGACCTGTGCGATCGCCCTTGCTCATTATTCAGATTCAGATTCGGAGTCAGATTTAGTTAAGTCCAGCCCGTTCTTATCCGCAAATCGATCCATAAATCGCAGAAAGCGCTCCCATTCTGCCTCCGATTTAATTACGTAAAGTGCCTCAATTGCAGCAGGCTGACCATTGATAAACTTAGCTTTCACTTCTCTAGTAGTGAGTTCGCCTTCTTCATCAATCAGATACATGCCTGTAACGGCTTCAGTATTTTGGGGACTGAGAGCTTTAGGATTCTCAAAATAAAACGTTGCAGTCCCATTGCTGCCATCGCGAGAACGAGTCAAACGAACATCGGGAATCACGTCCTCGTCCATACCCTTAGCGAATTGAATTCGAGCCATAATCTTCTGAGTAATTTATTACTGAGCAAAAAGCATATTTTTCCATCATCTCACATGGACTTGACCGTCACAGAAAACCTACACTTTAACGAGATCATTTTGCCAATTTTGCTGTTTATAAGGAACGCTTGGGCACTTCAAACAATACGAAAACGAGTGTCTCAAATTGAGGATGATGTTCTAGAAGTGTGGAAATAACAGACAATCAAACAGGTGTTATTGCTAATTTGGTAGTGCGCTAGACCTGTGGCTAATTGATCCAAATTGTCTGATACAGTTTAGCTCTGCCAACACTAACCACAGGTCTACAAGATGATCGACACTTGTAACGTTGTTTGCCTGTCTCAGATTGATCATGCTTCACTACATCATTAGTACCACAAGTAGGACAAAGGACAGGTTCTAAAGCCATGTTGTAAATTGTAGCGATAACACCTGTCGATTCTTCCTCATTTCCACACTTCTAGAACAGTACCGCGCGATTTTTATGGGAAGCGCGATTTGTGAAACGATCCTTACAGCGATCGCCCAAAGCAGCCAAACTTAGTAATGATTGCCCACTTTGCGGTGATGAACGGCAGTTAGCCCATCAGCTTTAGAAACCCGCCCCATGTCCACGCTGCTGTAAACAATCCAATGGTCGCTGCCTTCCATCCGGCTAATCACCTCGCATTCCAGGTATGCCAGAGAATCCGCTAGGATCGGGCAACCATTGGATGCAGGATAGATTTTGATGCCAGCAAAGCGATCGCCACCGGGGGGAAAGCGCTTCAAAAAGTGCTTCATCAAGAGCTGATAGTTGCCTTCTTCGAGAATGTTCAGCACAAAGCGATCTCCCACATGCATGAAGGATTCGATCGCCCGATCTTTGGCGACGGCAATGGTAATGCCAATCGGTTCCAAACTGGCTTGAGCAACCCAGGAAGCTAGCATGGCGCTGGAAGCTTCCCCCTTTTTCGCGGTGATGATATACAGTCCGCCACTGAGCCGTCCCAAGGCTTTATCCAGATCGTTATCCAAAGATTTCATTTGTTTGATGCTGCGATCGCGGGTCAACCATTGCCCTAAATCCGTTCCGGCTTCGTCGCACAGTTGGTAGGTCGCTTCCGTTGGCGTTTCCTTGATCAAAATAGGCGGAAATGCCTCGATAACACCAATCCCTTGAAGCTTGTTCCGCAGTGGATAAACCGATTCATCATCACCACCGCCCGATTCAAATAGACCAAAAGCCTGTTTTGCATGAGTTGCAGCTAAAATTGTGCTAAGTAATGCTTGAGTTTGAGTAGCATGAGTTCCCGATTGCGGCGGCATTCCAACCACAATTCCGGCGGCAATATCTACTAGCTCTCTCACTTCCTGCGGATCGGCTTCTAGCAGATCAATCAGTTCAACCACCACGCCTGTTTTGGCAACTCCTTGGGCGATCGCATGAACCAAGCGATCGCTACAGCCGTACTCAGACACGTAGAAAAATGCGACTGTCGTTGCCGCCTTTGCCTGTTCTTGGCTCCAAGTGCGATAGCGCCCCACCAATTCTTCAACATGGTGTTGCAGCAATGGACCATGCCCTGTCGCAATTTGGGCGATCGCTGGCAAATCCGCCATGCGCTTTAACGCCGCCAAAACCGATCGCGCATTGGGACCCATGAGGCAGTCGTAATAGGTTTTGTAGTCGGCGTTGAGTAGCTCCAAATCTTCGTCGTAGGTTTGGTCATCGCAGTAGTGCATCCCAAACACATCGCAGGTGAAGAGAGTCTGGGTTTTGTGATCGTAGGTAAGGATGGTGTCGGGCCAGTGCAGATTGGGCGCAGCCACAAATTCCAGTTCATGCCCATTGCCCAAATCCAGCCGTTCACCGCTTTTGACCAGTTTTCGCTGAAAGGGAAAATGGATTAAGTTGTCCAAAAACTGCATGGCAACTTTGGCACCCACGACGATGATGTTGGGGTTGAGCTGCAACACATCTTTGACTAAGCCGCTGTGGTCAGGTTCAGTATGGCTAATGACGAGATAATCGATGTCGGCAGGATCGATCAAGCCCGTCAAAGTATCTAAATAAATTTCGCGGAATTTTCCGTGAGAGGTGTCCACCAGTGCCACCTTATCGCCACGGATTAGAAAAGAGTTATAGGTCGTGCCGTTTTCTAGGGCAAATTCAATATCAAACCGATCGCGATCCCAATCGAGCGATCGCAGTGCCGTCGTGTTGGCAGCAATCTCAACGGTTTGCATGGTCAACCGGGTGGATGCTTTTTCTCGAAGTGCTACCATGATTAACCTCTCTTAGTAAGTACTTAAAATAAAAAGTTGTCTATCTCTACATCTTGAATGGGGATTTGAGTTTTGTAAAATTTTGTTAGATGAAGTGATCTATCAGTCTAGCTTATCGCTTTTGGGGGCTGCTTTCTAGCATGGCTGATTTATGGACAGCACTGATAATCGGTAATTCTCGCTTGCATTGGGCGGAGTTTCGCGGCGATCGCCTGCAAAAAATATGGCATACGCCCCATGTCAATCAGGATCAAACCCAGTTGCAACACGAACTTTGGATTGCCTCCGTTGTGCCCTCTCAAAATCAGTTTTGGCAAGCCCATCCTCACGCTCACTTCGTAAGCTTAGAACAGGTGCCGATTCAAGAAATGTACTCGACATTTGGCATCGATCGCGCTTTGGCGCTGTGGGGTGCCATTCAAACCGTGGGCAGTCCCGTTCTTGTGATTGATGCCGGAACCGCCCTCACTTTCACCGGAGCCAATGGCGATCAACTCATCGGCGGAGCCATCCTCCCCGGATTAAAGCTGCAATTCCAATCTCTTCACCAAGGCACCACCGCCCTCCCCGATCTTCACTCGACATTCGACATTCGACATTCGACATTTCCCTCCCGTTGGGCATTGACCACCGAAACCGCGATCGCCAGCGGCATTTTGTACACTCTGATTGCCGGACTGCACTCCTTTATTATCGATTGGCGACAAACCTATCCAACCAGCGCGGTGGTGTTGACGGGCGGTGATGGCGATCGCCTCCATGCCCACCTGCAAAGTCTCTATCCCGATGTAGCCAGTTCAGTTGAGGTAAATCCTCAGCTTGCTTTTAGAGGGATTCAAGCCATTCGACAAAATCCAATGAAATTGCCCTCGCCAGTCGCGGGATAGCTTAAGCATATGAGAACAATTTGCAATAAAATTTTAGAGACTGGTATAACTCTAAATGCAAAAGCGACGGTTAGTATTTGTAATGCCTTCATTCAAAAATTTTGACAGCGGTAAGCTTTGGGGGCGGCGGCGGCTCTTACAAGCAGGGATAGGAGGTGCCGCTTTGGCTGGAGTCGCTGGCAGCTATCACTGGCTCAATCAGCGATCGCGTCAACAGGTGCGAGTGCCGCCATTGCCGACTGACACGCCCACCTACGGCAACGGGGTGAACCCGATGCAGGCACTACGCGACTTCGACTATGGCACCGTTAAGCAAGAAAATGGGCGCACGATTCGCGAGTTTCGGATTGTTGCAGGCACCATGCCGTTGCAGTTAAACAGCGCGGTTTCCTATATCACTTGGAACTATAACGGACGGGTGCCGGGTCCCACTTTGCGCGCACGGGAGGGCGATCGCATTCGCGTTCTGTTTCTCAACCAGGCTGGTCATGCCCATACCATGCACTTCCACGGCATCCATTCCAGCGATATGGATGGGGTGCGCCCCGTCAGCAATGGCAAAGCCTTTATCTACGAGTTTGATGCGGTGCCCTATGGTTTGCATCTTTATCACTGCCATATTGCTCCGGTCAGCCGTCATATTGGCAAGGGACTGCACGGCATGTTGATCATTGACCCAAAGGAAGGTCGCCCACCCGCCGACGAGATTGTGCTGGTGATGAATGCTTACGATATCAACGACAAGCAGCGTAATGATCTGTATGCCTTTAATGGCTTACCTCACTACTACATGCGTCATCCTATCCCGATCTATCAAAACCAACTGGTGCGGTTGTATTTGCTGAATATGGTTGAATTTGATCCAGCGCTGACGTTTCATATTCATGCCAACTTCTTTCGGGTTTATCCAACCGGGATGGTGCTAAAACCAACTCATGAAGCCGATGTGATTACCATGGGCACGGCGGAGCGGCATATTTTAGAGTTTGCCTATCCATACCCTGGCAAATATATGTTTCACCCCCACCAAGACGCGATCGCCGAAGCAGGCTGCATGGGAATGTTTGACGTTATTCCAGAAAATAGTTGAAAATTATTTGCAAACTTATTGACATAAGTAGTCAAAAGTGTGACGATCGAGCTTACTGACTTTGACAAGCTGTCTTAGAGTGCCGCCTCCTGCGTGACTTTACCAAGCCAGCTTGATCGAGAGCATTTATGAATTTATTGGGAGCCGTGGCAATGGGAATTTTTCATCGCTTGATTCGATATGCTTTTTTGGCGCTATCGATTGGCGCGATCGTGATTGGAATTAAAGCGTGCAGTCCTCCCGCCTCGAATCAAACAACGGCTCCCTCTTCGCCTGTTGCCATGTCGCCGAGTGAGTCAATGGCGATGGGAAAACCCAAGATCAACATTAATACTGCCATTTTGTCTGAACTCGACAAATTAGAAGCGGCGTTGGGCGTTCCTGCACTCTCCAACAAAATTCAAGCAAGTCGCCCCTATGGCAGCATCGAAGATTTGGTTAGCAAGAAAGTGATTAGTCAAGCGCAATTTGACCAGATTAAAAATCAAGTCACCATTGAAGAAGTGGTGTT
>CASBQE010000160.1 GCA_949127665.1 Synechococcales cyanobacterium PMM_0083 | reverse complement strand
TTCGTAAAACTTTGCATCTTGTTTACAGTTTCCTATGCTGATGTGGCACGGAATTTATGAAATGTACTATTAATCGTCGCGCCCAGTTTTCTGCTAGCCATCGCTATTGGTTGCCAGAATTCAGCGAATCAGAGAATCAGACTCGCTTTGGTGCCTGCACCCGGTTTCCAGGGCATGGGCATAACTATGTTTTGTTTGTCTCAATGCTGGGCGATTTAGATGAATACGGCATGGTACTCAATCTATCGGACGTAAAACACGTCATTAAGCGCGAGATCACCAGCCAACTTGATTTTTCTTATTTAAATAATGTTTGGCAAGAGTTTGAGCAAACGCTGCCAACGACCGAAAATATAGCGCGAGTGATTTGGCAACGGCTTGCCCCCCATCTTCCGCTCGTCCGCATTCAGTTATTTGAACATCCCGAACTTTGGGCAGACTACTATGGAGACGATATGGAAGCCTACCTGACTGTTAGTACTCATTTCAGCGCTGCTCACCGCCTTGCTCGTCCTGATCTTACTTTTGAAGAAAATTCTGAAATCTATGGCAAGTGTGCCCGACCCAATGGACATGGACACAATTACCATTTAGAAGTGACGATTAAAGGAACCATCGATCCACGGACTGGAATGATTGCTGATTTGGTTGATTTTCAAACAGCGATCGACACTCATGTAGTAGAACCCTTTGACCACACCTTCTTAAACAAAGATATTACCTACTTTGCAAACGTAGTGCCAACCGCAGAAAACATCGCCATTCATATCCGCGACTTGCTGCAATCACCCATTCAGCAAATTGGCGCTCAATTGTATAAGGTAAAGCTGATTGAAAGCCCCAACAATTCCTGCGAAGTCTATTGTGCGGAACCACAAGAATCCCAGCGATCGCTTCACAATCAAGCACCCGCATTAGTTCAGGTTTAACTACGGCTTATCAAAAAATGTTCTTCAAGGGACGCTGGATTCAGCGTCCTTTTTGCTTTAAATTTTCTTAGTAGACTTTGAATGTAACTATAGGTATTGCTTGATTGCACACTCTGCCCTAGACTTGTCACCTTAACAGCGCTTGAAAAGCTAACTCCAGGAAGATAGTTTTTTCTTTTTATCTAGATTTTCATTGAGAAGCTTGTGAACCTACGTCACCTGATTCCGTTTTTTGATACCACTGCCCAAGATTGGTCTGTGGAAGCGCGATCGCTTCGCTGGCTCACTTTTGTCTGGCTATTTATTGGCTTAGCGATGGTGTTTTCTGCTGCCTATGCCGTTGCGGATGCCGAACAGGGAGATGGACTTTATTACTTTAAACTCCAAGTTGTTTGGGTTCTCATTGGCTTGGTTGGCTTCAATCTCTTGGTTCATACCCCGATTCGCTTCATTCTTGGGGTTGCTGATTGGGGATTGCTGATTGTCTTGGGGCTAATCTTGGTGACGCTGATTCCAGGGGTTGGCATTCTCGTCAATGGCTCCTCTCGCTGGTTGTTCATTGGTCCATTTCCCCTGCAACCATCAGAACTGATTAAGCCTTTTCTGGTATTACAAAGTGCGCGAATTTTCTCTCAGTGGGATCGGCTGCGCTGGTCTGTTCGGATTACTTGGCTAGGAATTTTCTTGGTGGTCGTGGCAGGTGTGTTGCTACAGCCCAATTTAAGTACGGCGGCGCTGTGCGGCATGATGCTATGGCTAATTGCTTTGGGTGCAGGTTTACCCTACATTCAATTGGGAGGGACGGCGCTTGCTGGCTTGCTGATTGCGGCGTTGAGTGTGAGTTTTCGTTCCTATCAGTTGCAGCGAATTCTTTCCTTCTTGAATCCTTGGGTTGATCCTTATGGGAATGGCTATCAGTTAATTCAAAGTATTTTGGCGGTGGCTTCGGGTGGTGTTTGGGGAACTGGATTTGGTCTGTCTCAGCAAAAATTGTTCTATCTGCCAATTCAATATACCGATTTTATCTTTGCGGTTTTTGCTGAAGAGTTTGGCTTTTTGGGCTGCGTAATGCTGCTGTTGATGCTGGCAGCGTATGCCACGCTGGCGTTGAGGGTAGCGCTGAAGGCGAGCAGTCCAGTTCATCGTTTAGTGGCGATCGGAATTATGGTGCTGTTAATTGGGCAATCACTGTTAAATATTGGGGTGGCAACGGGTGTATTGCCAACGACGGGGCTACCCTTTCCCTTGCTCAGCTATGGTGGCAGTTCAATGATCTCTAGCTTGATTGCCGCCGGGTTGCTGATTCGGGTAGCGCGGGAAGGCGGCGAGGCGAAAGTGGTGCGCTTGGATGACCATCGTCACACTCATCAGCCTGTTTCTTTGAAGTCGCGATTCGTAAAACGATCCCTACGGGAATCGCCCCGCGTTCCTAAAATTCCTCGTCGTGCAACTTAACGCCTATCGTTACGGAGCGTTAAGCCGATTAAGATAGAGAGGTATTAAATAGGCGCTGGCATAAAGCGCGATCGCAACAGAAAGAATGTTTGAAGCCTTCCAGACCCAACTTTATCGACTGGCTCAGTTTGCCAACACGCTTGTATCAACTCAACTTGCTCATCTCACTCCAGTGAGTGTAGGAATCATTTTCTTGGCAGGCTTATTGACTAGCCTAACCCCCTGTATGCTTTCCATGCTGCCGATCACGATTGGCTATATTGGTGGCTACGAAGCTAAAACTCGCCTGCAAGCGGCAGTGCAATCGACCTGGTTTGCCCTAGGATTGGCAACTACTTTAGCAGGATTAGGTATCCTAGCTGCCGTAGTCGGTAAAATTTATGGACAAATTGGCTTGGGTTTGCCGATTGTGGTGAGCGCGATCGCGATTCTGATGGGCTTAAATCTGCTGGAAGCGTTGCCTTTCAGGTTGCCATCATGGGGCGGAATGGATTGGTTTTCGCAAGAATTGCCAACCAGCGCAAAGTCCTATTTAATTGGTGTGACATTCGGTTTGGTTGCCTCTCCTTGCAGTACGCCAGTTTTAGCCACTCTGCTTGCCTGGATTTCCACTACAAAAGATCCAGTCTTAGGCAGTCTGCTACTGCTAGCCTACACGGCGGGTTATGTAACCCCGCTGATTTTGGCAGGCACGTTTACCGCCTCGATTAAAAAGCTGTTGGAACTGCGCCGTTGGTCGGGATGGATCACGCCAGCAAGCGGTCTTTTGCTGGTTATTTTTGGGGTTTTCTCGCTGCTATTTAGAGCAACCAGTTTTTAGATTTTAGGTTAATGCTTCATGAGGAATGGGGCAATTGTTTAAAGGCAATAGGGCTATGACTGCAAAAGATACCTTTTTATCAAAATTTTCTACGCTGAGTGCGGCTCCCCGAACTTTTTTTAAGCGAGAACTGGTGCCGTTTTTGGCAGATCTCAGGTTGGCGATCGCTCTACTCCTGCTCATTGCCCTATTCAGCATCTCTGGCACAGTTTTAGAACAGGGGCAACCGATCTCGTTTTACCAGGCAAACTATCCTGAACAGCCTGCCCTATTTGGGTTTCTCACCTGGAAAGTGCTGCTGACATTGGGGCTTGACCATGTGTATCGCACTTGGTGGTTTCTCGGTTTATTGATCTTGTTTGGGTCTAGCTTGACTGCCTGCACCTTTAAACGGCAAATTCCCTCCCTACGATGGTTTTCTCGCACCTGGAATTTTTATACGCAGCCACGCCAGTTCGAGAAGTTCGCCCTGAGTGCCGCATTAGATCAGCGATCGCTCGACGATTTAGCGCCACTTTTAGCAAGTCGTCGCTATCGCATTTTTCGCCAAGGCGATTCTCTCTATGCACACAAAGGGCTGATTGGGCGAATCGGTCCTATTGTCGTTCATGTTGGCATCTTAGTGATTTTGCTAGGTGGCATTCTAGGTGCCCTGAGTGGATTCATTGCTCAGGAAATGATTCCCAGCGGCAACACGTTTCAAGTTCAAAATATTACGGATGCTGGACCCTGGGCAATGCCTCAAATCCCCAAGGACTGGTCGGTTAAGGTCAACCGCTTCTGGATTGATTACACGCCTGAAGGCAGCATTGACCAGTTTTACTCCGATATGTCGGTGTTGGATAGCACCGGTGAAGAAGTCAAGCGAAAAACCATCCATGTGAATGAACCGCTGACTTACAAAGGGGTGACGCTATATCAGGCATCTTGGTCGATCGCAGCCGTGCGGGTGCGTCTTAACAACAGTCCGATCTTTCAACTGCCCATGGCGCAATTGGATACGGGTGGCAAGGGGCAACTTTGGGGCACTTGGATTCCCACAAAGCCAGACTTGAGTGAGGGCGTTTCGCTGATTGCCAAGGATCTCCAAGGCACTTTGATTATCTATGGCAACGATGGCAAGCTAATTTCCACCGCGAGATCGGGCATGGGCACTGAAGTGAATGGAGTTACTTTAAAGATCCTGGAACTAGTTGGCAGCACGGGGCTACAAATTAAAGCCGATCCTGGAATTCCCTTAGTTTATGCTGGGTTTGCTTTATTAATGGCAGGCGTGATGATGAGCTACATCTCCCATTCTCAAATTTGGGCATTGCAAACAGGTGGAGAATGCTATGTGGGCGGCACAACCAACCGCGCCCAAGTCACATTTGAACGAGAAGTGATTGGCATTTTGGATCAATTAGAGCAGACCGATGAACCCGCTTTGAGCTTAGTATCTTGATTGTTGTAACGGACGAATAATGATTCAAAGTATTTATACAGACGGCGCGTGTAGCGGCAATCCGGGACCGGGCGGCTGGGGCGTAGTAGTTTATTTCAGCGATGGCTCCCGTCATGAACTGGGTGGGGCAGATCGGCAAACCACTAATAACCGCATGGAAATGCAAGCCGCGATCGCGGCACTCAATTTTCTCACCAAACACTCCACGGATGCGATCGAACTATATACCGATAGTGAATACGTCAGAAAAGGAATTACTGAGTGGATCACAGGTTGGAAAAAAAAGGGCTGGAAAACCTCCACGGGTAAAGATGTGGTCAACAAAGACCTATGGCAAGAATTGGATCTTTTAAATTCCAAACAGGTGCAGTGGCGTTATGTGCGCGCTCATGCTGGCAATGAAGGGAATGAACGATGCGACGCGATCGCCCGTGCTTTTAGCCTTGGCAAAAATCCTCAGCTTGCCCAAGTTCAAACGAGTCAAACAATAAATCCTGACAAACTCGAATCTCTAACTATAAAAACTTCTTTCAAATCCGTTGAAACTGAGCCAGCCGCCTTAAAGCTCGATACAACACAATCCGCTCCTCTACTCACCAATGTTGCAACATTTGAACCGATGACAGACCCACAATCTCTCACGCCAGATACAGTCGAAGGCGCTCCCCGTGAGGTCAAAGTTGCCCAACTGCGCGACACGGTTGAAGCTCTTCGCATTGCCGATGAAATCGCCCAAAAAGGATATTTGATTACCAGTTCAGAACTGGCAGATTTAATGGATGTGAACGCCAGCGCCGTCACCAGTCGTGGAGATAACTGGGTTTGGCGCAACTGGGCAGTCTCTCGTGTGCGCCGCGAAGGGAATCAAATCCTTTGGCAGCTAGAACGTCTAAGTTAACCAGGACTTACGCAAACCTCGGAGGTTTTAACCAAGAATCAAGCATCGTGACTAACATAGTGGCTGAAACCTCCGAGGTTTTAGTCAAAGCAGTAAGTCCTATTAACTTTAGTTAACTAAAAAAACTATGCCCCATTCTTAAAATTGCGCGGTCCCTGATAGCCCGATTTGGTTGCCAAATCGGTTAATTGCTGAGTGCCCGTCAAATACTGACCATTAACTTCCCAGGTCGGAAATCCAAAATTTTGTCCAGTTTGCTTCTCAATTTTGGGTGCAATTTCCTGGCAAATCGCTGTTTTAGAGTTCACCCCATCCGGTGCGCATTCCACATAAGGATAGATTGCAGCAGCTTCTTGACCAAACAGTTCTTTTTGATCGTGGCAGTGGGGACACCAGTATGCCCCATACATTTTTGCGTCAATCTGCTTTAAGTGCTTTGCCAACTCAATCTCAGCCGTGGAAGAGGTGTTAGCGATCGCAGGTCCCGTATTACCGGATGCAGTAACTTGGGAAGTTGCAGCCGTGTTGCTAATAGGCGCGTACACGACCAGAGTGCCAATCAAGGTGACCATTACTGTGATGATCCCCAACATCAAAAGTTGACCAATATCCTCCCAGTCGCGACCCAGCAGGGTAAGCACTAACATGCTGAGGGCAAATAGGGCAGAGGCAATGCAGTAGTAGCAAATTCCGCCTGCACCATATTTTGAAACGAATTGGGACACCATGATGTACATCAGATAGCCACTAAAGACGGTCATGGCAGTTGCGCCAATGAATAACAGCCGCCAAGTTAAGCCTTCTAAAGTGGTTCGCAGTTTCCGGTTTTGTTCAGGGTTAATTGCCAGGGGAGCTAGCGCCAAGACTGCCATTCCCACATAGGCAGCTAATCCAAATACTGAAAGAGGCAGCCCAAATACGGTGGCATAAGGACTATCTAAAACTCGCTCACAACCACTGGTAGGACAGGCAGCAACGGTTTTTGAAAGTTTGGTAATCGTGATGTATGCCGTATTGATCGCGCCGAGGATTGCGATCGCTCCAATCATTTGGCGTGACCAGCGATGAATCCAGGGAACATTACGACGACGACCCACAAGACTAGACATAGCTCAACCCCATACGATTAATCAGAATCCTAATATAGGAATCTCGTCTTTATTTTGCCCTATCCTGTTCCCAATTGTGTTTAAGGAACGAGCCAGAGGTTGATAAAAAGCAAATATTTCTATGGAAAGGTGCAAAATCCGAAGCATCACGAAGCTTTGTTAAAACTTAGTGGAGCCTTTGTAACCAGACCATTTTGCTAGTTCTTCTAAAGATTGCACCCCAACATATTGTTTCCCATTGATCTCCCAGGTTGGGTAGCCGGTTACCTTGGCGGTTTTACACAGATTTGGTTTGGCATTTTCACCACGGGGATCGCATTCAACATAGTTAATGGATTGAATGGCGGACTTGCCGAACAGCTCTTTTTGCTGCGTACAGTGAGGGCACCAATAAGCACCATACATTTTGGCATTAATCTTCTTCAAGTGCAGGGCTAAATCTGTCAATGCGCTGCTGTCTGCAAGGTGCATGGGAGCTGCAATAGGTTTAGGTTTAGCGCTGATGAATGACGGCTGAACAGTCATTGCTGCTGTGCTGATGGTAAGACCGAATAAGGCGATCGCGTAAATTTGACGATTCATATAAAGTTCCTTAAAAAGGACAGTATTCAGGAGTGCAGCCGAATAGAAGAAAGTGATTCAGGTTCAGCCTCGATTGGCACACCCCGACGCACTGCCTCTACAAACCGATTCACTCGAATGGGATCAATTGGCTGATCTCTACGACCATGACGCTTTAACGAGCTACAGGCAATCACGCCATCAGCCGCCTGCATTAAACTAGCCACATTCTCCCAGTCTGCACCACTTCCGATGAATACAGGAGTGCTGTGGGCTGCGGCTTTTGCCAACTCCAAATCTTCTAAACTTGGAGGACTGCCTGTTGCCCAACCCGATAAAATAATCGCATCTGCAAGCCCTCGTTCAATCGTATCTTGCACGGCAACAGTCAAGTTTGGAGAACTCAGCGGACGAGCATGTTTCACTAATACATCCGCAAAGATTTTGACATCGCTGCCCAATGCTCGACGATAGCGCAATAGTTCGTAGGCACAGCCTTCAATTAAGCCCTGATCGGTTGCCATCACACCCGTCAACACGTTTACCCGAATAAATTGAGCGTTGGTGCAGGTGGCGATCGCTAAAGCACTCCGAGCGTCATTCCGCAGCACATTGATGCCAATTGGTAGGGTCACCATATGCATTAAGCGCTGCACAATCAGGCTCATGGCACTAATCACGGCTGGATCAACTTGACCACTGGTAAATGGCGCATCGAAAAAGTTTTCTACAATGATGCCATCGACTCCGCCGGATGCTAAAGCCACCGCCTCTTGCTCTGCACGGTCTAAAACAGTTTTGAGGCTGCCTCCCCATTGGGGAGATGTCGGCAAGGGCAGAAGGTGGACAACACCAATCACTGGCTTTGAGGTTTTGAAAGTTTGGATTAAGTCCACGGGGTTATGAATCGGACTCATCTGAATCTGAAAAGGGTCAATTGCGGCAGATGACAAGTAATAGGTGACACTGGAAGAACGTCTGTATGATACAGGCTCTACTCTGTCATTCGTCCTCATTCTTAGTTGCTTACTGCTTTATTCAAATAATAGCGTTTCACTGTAACGATCCTTGCAGCAAATCGTCGCTCTCTTCTAAATCCATCAAAATCTTCTTTACTTTTGTTTTAGACAGAAAATCTAGCTTGTAAAGTATCGTAATATTTTCATTTTCAAGTTATTATATGGATTGAACATTATCTGAGCGATTGCACTCAGAAACTGAATAGCTGATGCTAATAGGTTTGATGCGAGGGGAAAGTCCGTCGCGACGCGATCGCCAAAGTCCGACGACTGACCAACCTCTCATAGGATTATTACTAGCTTCATGGGCATTAAGCCAACCATTGCCATCTCACATCTAGGATGTGAGAAAAACCGGATTGACACCGAGCACATGCTGGGTTTCCTTGTTCAGGCTGGCTACTCAGTAGACGCAAACGAGGAACTGGCTGATTACGTTATTGTCAATACCTGTAGCTTCATTCAATCGGCTCGCGAAGAATCTGTTCGCACCTTAGTCGAACTTGCGGAAGCGGATAAAAAGATCGTGATTACCGGCTGTATGGCGCAGCATTTTAAAGAAGAATTGCTGGGCGAATTGCCCGAAGCGGTTGCCCTAGTAGGCACAGGTGACTATCACAAAATTGTTGACGTAATTCAGCGCACTGAAACCGGAGAGCGGGTTACAGAGATTTCATCGCAACCCACCTATATCGCCGATGAGAATACTCCTCGCTATCGCACAACGACCGAGGGAGTTGCCTATCTTCGGGTGGCTGAAGGCTGTGATTATCGCTGTGCTTTTTGCATTATTCCTTATCTGCGCGGAAATCAGCGATCGCGCACCATTGAGTCCATCGTGGCTGAAGCTAAACGGCTAGCATCAGAAGGGGTGCAAGAGCTAATCTTGATATCCCAAATCACGACAAACTATGGTCTCGATATCTACGGCAAACCTAAACTAGCCGAGCTTTTACGGGAGCTTGGCAAAGTAGAGGTTCCTTGGATTCGGATTCACTATGCTTACCCAACCGGATTAACCCCCGAAGTGATTGCCGCAATTCAAGAAACGCCCAATGTCCTGCCCTACTTGGATTTGCCGCTGCAACACTCGCACCCGGATGTGCTGCGATCGATGAATCGTCCTTGGCAAGGGCAAGTGAATGATACGATCATTGATCGGATCAAGGAGTCCATTCCTAACTCTGTTTTGCGAACCACTTTTATAGTGGGTTTTCCGGGTGAAACAGACGAACACTTCGAGCATTTGCTACAGTTTGTTAGAAAGCACGAATTTGATCATGTAGGCGTGTTTACGTTTTCCCCTGAGGAGGGAACTCCAGCCTACACTCTTCCAAACCAACTTCCTCAAGCTGTGATGAACCAGCGCCGTCAAACTTTAATGCAGGTTCAGCAGCCGATTTCTCTTAAGAAGAATCACCTGGAAATTGGCAAGGTTGTCAATGTGTTGATTGAGCAAGAAAACCCTGAAACTGGGGAACTGCTCGGTCGCTCATCTCGTTTCTCGCCAGAGGTTGATGGCTTAGTTTACGTTTCTGGTGAAGCGAGTTTAGGGTCTTTGGTGCCAGTTGCCATTGACGATGCCAGTGAATATGACCTGTATGGTCATATCGCAACCGCAGCAGATTTATTTAACCATCAACCTTTAGCCGTCCGATAAATCGCTGCATTCCAAGAGCAACTCTTAAAAGAGTTGCGGCTTTGTTGGGCTATTTTCCCAACGTTTAAGCTTCTTGATACCGTCTAATTTCTGATATTTATAGGAGATTCAATGACCCTTTCGTTTAGTAGCCTTGGTCTATCTGATGCCCGTGTTCGTTTTCTAGAGTCCTTAGGATTCACAGCTCCTACTCCGATTCAAGCAGAAGCGATTCCCCATTTGCTTGCGGGTCGTGATGTTGTGGGTCAAGCTCAAACGGGTACTGGCAAGACGGCTGCATTTTCTTTGCCAATCCTAGAGCAGATCGATGTCACTTCCCCTGTGGTGCAGGCACTCGTTCTGACTCCGACTCGCGAACTTGCGATGCAGGTATGTCAAGCAATTCGCGATTTTAATGACGATCGCCATCTGAAAATTGTTTCCATCTACGGGGGGCAGGCGATCGAACCCCAAATTTCCCGCTTGAAACGCGGTGCCCAAATGGTGGTGGGAACTCCAGGTCGAGTGCTTGATTTGTTGAGCCGGGGTGATCTGAAGCTCAACAATGTCCAATGGTTGGTGTTAGATGAAGCCGATGAGATGCTGAATATGGGCTTTATTCAAGACGTAGAAAAAATTCTGAACCAAGCTCCTCCTGAGCGTCAAACAGCGTTTTTCTCTGCCACGATGGAACCGTCGGTTCGCAAATTGGTCGCTAAGTTTTTGCGATCGCCCATCACGGTCACAATCGAGCAACCCAAAGCGGCACCCAGCCGGATCAACCAAGTCGCTTACATGGTGCCTCGCGGTTGGACAAAACCCCGCGCGCTTCTGCCAATCCTTGAGCTAGAAGATCCTGATTCTGCTCTCATCTTCGTTCGCACCCGGAAAGCGGCGGCTGACCTAACCAGTCAGTTGCAAGCAGCAGGGCACAGCGTCGATGAATATCACGGTGACTTGAGTCAATCTCAACGTGAACGCCTATTGCTACGATTCCGTCAGCGTCAAGTGCGTTGGGTTGTGGCAACCGATATCGCAGCCCGTGGAATTCATGTGGATGACCTCACCCATGTGATTAACTACGATTTGCCTGATAGCGTAGAAAATTACGTCCATCGGATCGGTCGCACCGGACGCGCAGGCAAGGAAGGCATTGCGCTGACCCTAGTTCATTCTATGGATCGCCGTAAGCTGAGAGACATTGAAAACCATGTCCGTCAGCGCTTGGAGATCGTTTCTATTCCGACTCGTGCCCAAATTGAGGCGCGGCAGATTGAGAAACTTCAAGACAGCTTAAAAGAAGCCTTGGCTGGTGAACGGATGGCATCTTTCTTGCCGATTGTGGCAAAACTGTCAGAAGAATATGAGCCTCACGCGATCGCGGCGGCAGCGTTGCAAATGGCGTATGACCAGATTAGACCTGCGTGGATGCGTTCTTCTCAGGATGCTGGCGGAGATTATAACGATGATGACAGAAGTGCCTCGCCTAAAACTAAGCCTGTCAAACGCGTCAAACCGGGTGGCAATCAGCGGCAAACTGCTGCAAGTTCCAACCGCTCCTCGTCTAACGGAGTTTCTAACAACAACTAAGCGATAACGCTGAATTGAGTCATTAGCTTTAAGAGGCGCGAAATTTCGCGCCTCTTTTATTAGATGTTTCTAGAATTTATAACTGTGCTATCAACCGATCTACTATTTTTTTATCGTCAGGTGAGTCATCAAGTTTTAACAGTCGTAGACGTGGAAACCACAGGACATCACCCTAACTCTAGCCGCGTAATTGAAATTTCAGTTTTACAAGCCACTTTAGAATCGGGCATCCATCACCAGCAAACTCACTTGATTAACCCACAAGTGTCAGTGCCGCCCAGCATCACCCAATTCACGGGCATTTCTCAAGAGATGGTAGCCCAAGCTCCTTTAGCAGCGGATGTTTGGCAAGACTACCTGCCGCTTTTGAACACGGGCACGTTGACGGCTCATAATCTCTCGTTTGACTATGGATTTCTGCAATCAGAGTTTCGTCATTTAGACATTGGCTTTACTCGCCCGATTTCTGAACAACTCTGCACCGTGATTTTGGCGCGGCTGATGCTGCCCGATTTGCCATCTCGCAGTTTACCAAACTTAGTGAAGCACTTTGACTTTCCGATCGCGACTTCTCATCGTGCCGAGGCAGATACTCTGGCATGCTGGCTATTGGCAAAACTGCTATTGACAGAAATTCAAACTGAGTCAGATGAAACCCTGCTCGATCGCTTTGCGAAACAATGGTTATCACTCCGAGATGCCGCTGCAATTTTGGGGTTTTCGACTCAACAAGCGCGTGCTGCCCTGAAGCGATCGCACGTTAAGCCGCGTTTAGTGGGGCAATACCGCACTCCTCAATATCAGCGAGGCGAAGTAGAGCAGCTTTTTCGAGAGAGTCAAAGTTCCAATCAACTGTCGCTACTGCAAGATTTTTAGCCCTAAAACTTTAGCCATAAAAAAGGCTTGGCGATCGCCAAGCCTAGGAACCAAATTTCATCGCGATCGCTTAGTTACCGTTGCCCTGCATCGATGATCTTCTGCACTTCCCGGCTAGGCGTATATCCGTACCCGAAACCGCTAGAGTTCGTGTCATCTAAAATGCGAGGAGTCAGCATAACGATCACCTCTTGGCGCTGATTGATGCGCTCAGTGCTTCTAAACAAAGCACCCAAGATCGGAATATCTCCCAAAATTGGAATTTTTCTAACGTTACTGCGATCGCTGTCTTGAATAATTCCAGACAAAATCAGCGTTTGACCATCCCGCAGGCGAACCAACCCAGACTCGACCCTGCGAGTAGACTTCAGCGTAATGGTTTGACCACCCACTGTTGTGGTGTTAGTTGGCGCGCTAATAATTGGATTGACCCTGACTCCAATGAATCCGTTATCATCAATTCGTTCCACATTGATGCCTAAGGTTAATCCAACCGCCTCAATCACTGGCTCAACTACCTGCCGAGAGCCACCCGCTGTATCCGTAAACGTAGAAGTCACTCGTGTAACGATATCTTGAGTTAGGGCAACGGTAGAGGTTTCCCCTTCCTGAATCGTCAACGAAGGATCGGTCAAAATTTTAGCATTGCCACTGACCACCTGTGCCTGAAGCCGCGCTAAAAATCTAGTGGGGAACTGTAGCAAAGATGGTAGACCAAGAGTCAACGTGTCTGGTGTCCTTGTAGTCAAAATTCCTACACCCGGAACTGCTGTCTGAGTTTCACTCCCTGGTGTAAATTGAGTCACACCGGGCAAAAATGGATTCCCTGGAGTGCCAAAAGGTGCCCGTCCGCCGCCACCCGGAGGAGCCAGAGAGTTGGTACCAAAAGGCGCATTAGGCTGGGGAGCATCGACGAATGGACCTAAGGTGCCGCCTTGAAATCCAGGGCTTATATTGGGGAAAATGTTGCGGGTAATGGGTGGAGATGTAGGACTGGCGGCAACCTCAGCGTTGCTAGGCGGACGAGTTCGCCCAAAGTTAAATAGGGCTGCGCCTTGGTCTACCGAGAAGAAATTGCTGCCGACCCCAAAGGAGAAGCTAGAGCTAAGGCTATCGGTGCCTGACAGATTTACATCAATGATTTTGACATTCACAACCACTTGACGGCGACGGGCATCAAGCTGAGTCAACAGGGAAGTTGCAATTTCAACTTTGCGGACAGGACCAACCAAAGTAATCGCATTGAGTCGATTATCGGTGGTAATAGACAACCCCCGTAACAACAGAGGAGCAGTTCCCTCTTTGGCTTCTAAGGGGCGAATTTCTGTGTCGCGAGTTTCAACAAACCGTCGATTAGTGCCGGTTCCTACTTCTTCAATCCGTACTACGTCAACGGAACGCAGGGTTGAGGCTCCCACGCTACTCAGATAGGCAGAAGCTGCTAATGCTGTGACCTGGTTCAGTCGCAATGTACGTGTAGTAAGGCTGCGGGCGGTATCGGGCAGTCGTGGACTGACAAAAATTGTGCGGCCGACTCGATTCGCTTCTAAGCCAGTGACTTGCAAAATATAGTTGAAAACATTCTGAACCGGTTCGTTTTCAATATCCAGGGTGATTTTGGGTCCCCCATTATCCTGTACTTGTAATACAGGTAATGTAGTAGTTGTAAGTGATCCGAGAGGCTGGGGAGGGGCATAGGCGATGTTCAAGCCGACAGAACGAGCAAGCAAAGAGAGGGCTTCACGGGCGGAGGCATCCCTTAAGACAAGGCGAGGGACACGCTCATTGGTGCCTAGATCAATCGATGTGGGGGAAGAGTCCACTTGCCCGACAGCAATGTCACCCACTGGGGGCGGAACTGCCCGTGGCAGAGGAATTGGAGCCGATGGCGGCAAGGCGATCGATTGCCCTGGTATGGGTTGATATGGAAACTGGCGGGGAAGAGTTGCAGGGGGGGAGAATTGCCCTGGAGGAGTAACCGAAGGTTGGTTAAATTGACCTGGAGGAGTGACTGAAGCTGGCGGCAGTTGGGCAAGAGGCTGCGGGTTAGAGAAAGGAGTTCCAGCCGCAGGCACCGTTAA
>CASBQE010000159.1 GCA_949127665.1 Synechococcales cyanobacterium PMM_0083 | reverse complement strand
GCCATAGGTGAGAGTGATTGCAAAAATTAAGGAGAAGTCGCCGCTTGAATTTCTTGAACCCAACGTCGGCGATCGCGGTGTTCTAAATTTAGAATATCCTCTAAAGTCCAGTGAAAATGTAATGCGATAAAAGCTACCTCCTGGTGGAGCCGATCCAGAGGGTAGCTTACAACTCCCCCGACAGCACCAACTCTGGGCGACAGAAGCGGATCTGCCGATGCAAATGTCGCATATGCTCCAAGCGGCTCAGAGTGAGTATATCAAGCTAGAGCGACCTCTGACAGAAGCTGAAACTAAAGCTTGGAGCTAAGCTCGTAACCTGACTGAGACACAATATCGGGTGACGAACCATTCCGTGTACTCTGCTTGTGGTCAAACCAATGGCGGAAGGGGCGATCGCCCAATTCGGCTGCATGGCAATTTCTAGCCACCTGTCTGTTCTATTATTCACTGATGATTAGCACGGCTATCTCTATTCTCTTGGGACTTGCTAAAACGGAAGAACGTTCAAACGACCAGTATTAGACTGAAGACTCATTAGGACGCACACAATTTATGACCAGTACGATTTTTTTGGCAGGCGCAAGTCGCGGCGTTGGGCGAGAAATTGCCAAGTGTTTAACGAAGCAGGAAATGAAAGTCAAGGCGATGGTGCGATTTGAGAATGTCCGCGACGACTTAGAAGCGATGGGCATCGAAGTGGTGATTGGCGATGCCCTCAATCTGGCGGAGGTAGAACACGCCATGAATGGAGCCGCTTTTGATGCGGTCATCAGTACCATTGGCGGCAAACCTACCGATGGAGAACGCGCAGACTTTAAGGGCAATAGAAATCTGATTGATGCCGCCGTGAATGCTGGAGCCAAAAAGTTTTTGCTGGTCACTTCAATCGGCAGTGGTAATAGTTCTCCGGCACTGCCACTACAAGCTTTAGAAACTTTAAGTTCTGTGCTGGCAGAAAAAGAACAAGCAGAAAATCATTTGATTGCCAGTGGCTTAACCTACACTATTATTCGACCGGGTGGGCTAAAGTCCGATCCACCTGCAACGGGGCAAGGCATTTTGACCGAAAATCCTTTAGTGGCTGGAGTGATTCATCGGGCGGATGTGGCGGATCTGGTTTGTCAATGCCTGATGTCTGAGCGGGCGAACGGTAAAATTTTGTCGGCGGTTGACCGCAACGCAATTTACGGACAGCCGATATTTGAAGAGTTTCAGTTGGCATAGGGGCATTAGGTGAGGAGCTTGGCTCGAACGCAATGAATTTGATGTTTTTTTTGATGCGATCGTCTTGGAAAATGGTGGCGATCGCGATTGTGACCGGATTTTTGAGTGGGGGCAGCAGTGCGGCACTGATCGCCCTGATCAGCCAAGTAATGAGCCAGGGAACCACAGAATCGCTGAATACCTTCGCGATCGCCTTTGCTGGATTAGCATTGATTGCCCTGACTTCCAGCATTATTTCCCAAGTGATGCTAATTCGTCTGGCGCAACAAGCCGTGTTTCAGCTTCGGCTTAGTCTCTGCCGTCAGATTTTGGCAACTGAACTGGCACAGTTGGAAAAGTTGGGTAGTGCCCGATTATTGGCTACCCTCACCGATGATGTGCAAGCGGTTTCCGATGCCGTGCGGCTGATGCCTTTTTTGTGCATCGATATCGCGATCGTTGCAGGCGGACTCGCTTACATCATCTGGCTCTCCTGGAAAGTGTTTTTGTTGGTCTGCCTGTTAACCGTCGTCGCGATCGGAAGCTGTCAGTGGTTGCTAAAGCAAGGGGAAACCTGGCTAGAACGAGCGCGAGACGAGCAAGATACTCTGTTCAAGCACTTTCGTAGTGTCACCGATGGCACCAAGGAACTCAAGCTGCACTATCGCAGGCGACAGGCGTTTCTTCAGGAAGATTTGCAGCAATCTGCTGCCGCCTTTCGTCGCAACAATGTTAAAGGACTGACCCTATTTGCCACGACTTCAAGCTGGGGCAAGCTGATCTTTTTCTTTGCGATCGGCTTTGTGCTGTTTGCCCTGCCTAACCTAATGATCATTAGCCCCCAAACCTTAGCGGGCTATGTGCTGACTTTCACTTATTTGATGCTGCCGATGGATGGGTTGGTCAACTCCTTACCCGTCATCAGCCGCGCTGGCATCGCCCTGAAGAAAATCGAAGCGCTTGACATCTCTCTCGCAGATTGGGCAGAGGTTACTTCCACGCCAGATGGCATTCACCAACAGTGGAAAGAGCTACGGCTGCAAGGCGTAACCCACGCTTACCAGACCGAGCAAGAAGATAGTAGCTTTGGCGTGGGTCCGATTGATTTGACTCTCTATCCAGGGGAATTGGTGTTTATTGTGGGTGGCAACGGCAGTGGTAAATCCACTCTGGCAAAGCTGTTGCTGGGGCTATATATCCCTCAATCGGGCGAAATTAGCTTTGATGGTCAACGTATTGATGAGTACAATCGCGAATGGTATCGCCAGCATTTTGCGGTGGTGTTTGCCGATTTCTTTTTGTTCGATCGCCTATTGGGACTCGATCGCACAGATCTAGACATTGAAGCTCAAGACTATCTGCGCCGCTTAAAACTCGATCACAAAGTCAGTGTGAAAAACGGCACCCTGTCCACCACTGCGCTTTCACAAGGGCAGCGTAAACGGCTAACTCTCCTGACTGCATATTTAGAACAGCGCCCTATCTTTTTGTTTGATGAATGGGCAGCCGATCAAGACCCGCTATTCAAAGACGTGTTCTACACCAAACTACTGCCTCAACTGCGGGAACAAGGCAGAACCATTCTCTGCATCAGCCACGATGACCATTATTTTCACCTCGCCGATCGCATTATCAAGCTCGACTACGGGCAAATTGAGTATGACAAATCTCTAAAATTAGTGCCGCAAAATGAAGCTTGAAAATAGCACAAACCCATGCACTGTCAAAATCAGGGCAAACTTTATGGAGTCCTTACACGCTCTTGCAATAATTTTCCCGGATACCTTAACTTTGGATTAGGAAACTAATAAAGGGTTATTCTAAACAGCGTGCTTGATTTAATTTGTACTCAATCTCTACTCGTTAGGAGGCTCTCCTTTGTTTCCTGAGCAGCCCGCTCCATCCCAGCCTGTTGTCCAAGTTCAGCCTCAGCAAGTTGATGTCGCCGCGCCGCGCTTCGCTTCTCCTGCTGCTTTAACTCAGCCAAACTTGGCTCCGCCAGAATCGCTGCCTTCACAATCGTCGTCTCAAGCGCCGTTGCCGGCTGCACCAGCCGCCACACTGGCTCCCTCACCAGCACCGTCTCCTGCCAAGTCATCTGCACCAGTTGCACCTGATCCTGTGAGCGCCCCGATTACTATTACTTCTCCAGAGACGGCAAAAGCCCAACGACTGGGGGAAGTGGAGCAGACATTACTACAGATCACCGGCAAGGCACGCGCCCAAAAGCAAGCGCAGCAAACCGAGGAAGCGGCGCAAGAATCGGCAAAATATGGCGAATCGGGTGATTATGAAAAAGCTCGTCAGGCGATTAAGAAGCTAGTATTACCCGCTCAAACTCGGGCGACCTTATTGCGTAAGCTGAGCGCAAAACAGGTCGCAAAAACCGGAAAATTACCCGCAGCAGCGATCGCCAAAAGTGCCGGAACCAATCAATCGGTGTCTGGTTTATCTCAAGCGCCGTCTGGCGTTTCCTCATCAGGCATCTCATCGTCTTCAGGATATACGCCTCCACCCACGGGCTACTCGACCCAAGCGCTCATTCCTTCTAATCAAGCCGCCCTGCAATTGCCGATTGGTCAACTGCTAGGCAAAACAGGCTTGAATTTAATTCTGCCGCTAACAATTCCTACAGAAATTACCTCTGCTTTTGGTTGGCGAACTCATCCCATTACTGGCGATACTCGCTTTCATCGCGGGATTGATTTAGGAGCAGCCTATGGCAGCCATGTCGTGGCGGCAAAAAGTGGTCGAATTTATTTGGCTGATATGTATGGTGGCTATGGGCTAACTGTGATTGTGCAGCACAACGCGATGCAGCAAACCCTTTACGCGCATATGTCGCAGTTGTTTGTGAAGCCGGGAGAATGGGTGAAGCAGGGGCAGTTGATTGGTCAGGTGGGCAGCACAGGTGCTTCGACAGGTCCTCATTTGCACTTTGAGTTTTTGCAGCAAACGGCTCAGGGCTGGAGTGCGCTTAATCCGGCAGAGATATTTGAGCAGGCGATCGCCATGGCTCAGGCACAGAAAACCCAACGCATCGCAAAAGGCTTAGGGAACAGACTTAACTTATCTGCCTCGGGTGTAGTAGATATTTCGGCTACGGCTCCAGTATCAGCAGATCAATTGGATGAAGAGTTTATCTCTGGATTAACTGAGTCGGCTTCGATCAATGCAATAGCGCTATTGTTACCGTTCACCTTATTGCCCCAAGCTGCCGTACCAGAACTTGGCTGGTTATCTCCCTTTGTGAATGATTTTCTGGCGGCTCAGTTTGATCCACTGGTGCAACGTCCTGTTTTGTCGGAATCGCCTCAATCTGTTAGGTTTCAAGCGATCGCTGCTTTAACAGAGTTGCCGCAAACGACCCCAATTCCATCAGCCACTGCATTTAAGGCTGGAAATATGCAGGTGGCAACCACTAAACCACTGGCAAATTTGACGATCGCCGCTACCATGTCCGGAATCGTCCATTTGGAAGGGCTACCTCAACCGGGTGCAAAACAATTACCTGCGTTTGCACCCAACCGATCCCTTCTAAAAATTGCGCCTAGTGTCGCTGTCAAACCAGCAAGTTCCGCGCTGAAAACGCTAAAGCTGTCGGATAATCGCGTTCCTGTTCTGCCGTCTAAGCTGCCGCTGTCAGTTAGAACTCCGTGAAGCCTAAACCTCTGTAAGCATACGGAAATACATCAGTTATTTTGTAAAGACTTTATAAAGTTAGTTGAATATGCTTAAACGCTGAGCCTTTAAATGGTAGAACTTTGCCAGATTTGATGAATTTCTAGCTATAGATTTTATTCTTCTGGTAAGGATTATTATGCGTCTACAAATTCTCGTCTCTCAGATGTATGGAGTTGCGATCGCAGCCTCCTTACCGATTGCGCTGACCGCCCTGACTCCCAGTGCAGCCAAAGCTGTGGGTTTTACAAATTTGTATGTGTTTGGCGATAGCTTATCTGATACTGGTAACTTCTATCAAGCAACTGGCAATCTCATACCACCGCCGCCCTACTTTAATGGACGGCTTTCTAATGGTC
>CASBQE010000158.1 GCA_949127665.1 Synechococcales cyanobacterium PMM_0083 | reverse complement strand
GATGCAAAATTTCTTCTAGATCTAAGGATTGGCGAATTCGGAGGGCGATCGCCCCTAGCAAACGATCGCGATCGGCTTGCTGCTGCAATTGTTGCTCAGCCTGTTTGCGTTGGGTAATATCAGAACCGGTTCCTTCGTAATAAAGGAGTTCTCCAGTGACACCATAGACACAGTGAGCATTTTCTGAAATCCAAATAATGTTGCCATCGCGACGATAGACCTGGGACTCAAACCCAGAAATTGATCCTTGCTGCTGCATGATCGCTAAAAACTGAGTCCGTCGATCAGGATCAACATAAAGCTGATGCTCAATGCTCGTTAATTGGGTCATTAACTCCTCTGGCGATGTGTACCCATAAAGATTAGCGAGGGCATGATTCGCGCTGAGGTAAGACCCATTCGGCGAAGTTTGAAAAATTCCTTCCGTGGCGTTTTCAAAGATGCTGCGATACTTCGCTTGAGACCGCAAAACAGCAGCCTGATGAGCCAGTGCATCTTGGGCTTGCTTGCGATCGGTGATGTCTACCGAAATGCCCACAAAGCCAATCGGGCGATCGAGATCGTCTCGCAGCACCGTGTTTTTCACCTCAGCCCAAAATTGAGAACCATCCTTGCGATGAAGAATTAGCTCCCCTTCCCATAATTCTGACTTAAACACCTGATTGACCATTTGATGGGCGATCGCTTGTCCCTTTGCCTGATCCTGCATAGGCTTTAACACAGCCAGAATCTGTTTTCCCAAAACCTCTGCTGCCTGCCATTGATAAAGCTTTTCAGCGTAAAAATTCCAATGGGTAATGCAGCCTTGCAAATCGGTGGCGATAATTGGATTGCAAACCTGATTGAGCAGAGAGGCTTGAAAGCTAAGCTGATAAAATTGCGTTTGCTGTTGCTGCTGAATCGTTTTCAAATGTGCCTGAAGGTGACGACGCTCAGCTTCCGCAGACAAAAGTATTTGCTGCAATTGATCAAATGCATCATCATCACGGCAATATTGCCGCAGGTCAGAGATGGGACTCAAATCCCTATCCTCGCCATCAAAGTTTTCTATGTTTTCACAGCTTTTCACGATGCAAAATTAATTCCATACTGTGTTTAACCTAAAAAGAAAACTCAACAAATTTGCTTAAAGCGCTATGAGTTAAATCGGCTCTGAATTGTACTAGCTGACGTAATGACTTTAGTTGCCCAGTAGGTCAGTTAGCAACGCTGCTCATTTTAAGAGTGCCCAAAGCTACGCTGATCTTAAAGAGAAACCTGGTGAATATTTGTTTGAGAGAAGACACTGAGAGTATGACATCTTAAAACAAAACTCATTCATTCCCATGCCCCAAGTTTCTTTCGATGAATTGACGACCCAAGTTTCCTTTGGTTCGCATTTAGCCAGTTTTCCCACGGATACGGTGCCAGCTTTGGCGGCTCATCCTCAGCAGGCAGCACTAATTTTTACCGCAAAACAACGCAGTTTTGATAAGCCGCTGATTTTGATGGTGGCGACTGTGACCGATATTTGGGATTATGTAGACGGAACTGAGGCAGAGCGGCAGCAGTGGGAATTGGTTGTCAATCAGCATCTTCCAGGGGCGTTGACATTGGTGCTGCCTGCTAGCGATCGCGTCCCCGCTATCATGAGGTCTCAGAACCTGTCAACCATTGGCATTCGTGTCCCTAATCATGCGATCGCCCAGGCAATTCTGGCTCAAACCGGTGCCCTCGCAACTACTAGCGCCAATCTTTCTGGGCAGGCACCGCTGCAAACAATGACCGACATCGAAGCCCAATTTCCGGCGGTACTAACTCTGTCACCCGATGCGATTCAGCAGATTGCAGCAATGCGACCGCCTACTGTTTCAGGCAGTCCATCTTCGGGTGTTCCATCTACCGTTATTCGCTGGCATGGCACTGGCTGGGAGATTTTGCGACAGGGATCTGTTGACTTGCACAGCCGTACCTACAAAGATTAGGACATGAGCGTGGAGGCTGTAAGCTCTTTGATGCCTGTCCCCTATTTCCTGTCCCCTGCTACAGCAGGCTGTAACGAGAGAAAATTTGATGAATTTAGGATGGCTAATGATTGGGATTTTGGGTGGTTTGGTAGTGGGCTGGCAAATCCGCCGTCCGTCCCCGCCTAAATCAGAAATGACCGCATCAACTGACCTGAGTAATCAGAACGTATCCTTTATTCAAGAAGATACTTATCAAGAAGACACTCAGTCGCTGCAATCGCTCCAACTGGTCTATCACATGGCGGCAGAGATGAGCCGCTTAAAGGGAGGTTTTTTGGCGAGAACTTCGCATGAACTGCGATCGCCCATGAGCGGATTAATCGGGATGCAACAGTTGATTTTGGCAGACTTGTGTGACAGCCCAGAGGAAGAACGGGATTTTATTGGTCAGGCAAATGAAGCAGCCTTACGGATGGTTAAGGTGCTGGATGAAGTGATTTATGTTGCCAAAGTGGAACATGGCACCAGCGAACTTGCGCTGCAACCAGTACAACTCAACATGGTGCTGCTCAATCTATATACTGCGACCCATTTACAAGCGCAAAATCGCAACTTGCAGTTATACATTCCGGCGGTGAATGAAGCGCTCTATGTGATGGCTGATCCGCGTCGGTTGCAGCAGGCATTGATTCACTTGGTGGATGGCGCGATCGCAAATTCAGCGGATGGCAATATCACAGTGTTGCTGGGTGCAATGGATTCAGCCTCGATCCAGCTTTGGATTGACCAGCCGCTACCAGCCGATATGTGGAATCAACCGCTAGAATTTCTTCCGCCTGCGATCGTGCCGCTGGAGTTGATTTTGGCAAATACCTTAGATAAAGCCGCGATCGTGCAGCAGGCGAATACGCCGTTTCCGTCGCTTAGCTTCATCCGATTGTTAACTCAAAAACTATTGGGTTCCATGGGTGGAAGCTTGGAGATTCTTTCTTGGCAAGAGTCAGTGTCGCTGAATCAAACCCGGATTCAATGCACGATTCCGTTGGTAATTGCCTAAACAAATATACATAGACAAATATACATAGACAAATATACATAGACAAATAAAAACGGGAATGATACCCATCATCCCCGTTTGTCTACTTACTGAGAGTTTCGAGATTACATCACTGGAATGTACTGCTCTTTCTCAGGTATATCTGTATACTCAGCCACGATTTGCCGAAACTCGTCGCCATCAATGGTTTCTTTTTCGATTAATAAATCCACTAAGCGATCGACAACCACGCGGTTTTCTCGCACAATTCGACGGGCATCGTTGTAGCAGTGTTCCACAATGGAACGCACCTGAGCATCAATCCGAGACGAAATTTCTTCGGAATATTCAGATCGCGTCATCAAATCTCGACCCAAAAACACCTCGCCAGACTGGCTTTCCAGGGAAAGAGGACCCAAATCAGACATGCCGTAGCGGGTAACCATTTGGCGCGCCATGGAACTAACCTGCTGCAAATCGTTGCCTGCGCCTGTAGTCACTTCGGCATCGCCAAACACCACTTCCTCAGCCGCACGACCGCCCAAGGCTCCAGTGATTCGCGCCAAAATTTGCGATCGCGAAATCAAGCTTTGTTCATCACTGGGCGAGAACCAGGTCAAACCACGCGCCTGTCCACGGGGAACTAGAGTGACTTTTTGTACTGGGTCATGACCTTTCACCAGAGTGCCAATGATCGCATGACCAATTTCGTGGTAGCCAATCAGTCGTTTGCTCTTGCCATCAGTTAGTGGCGTGCCTTCCATGCCTGCAATTACGCGATCAATCGCAGCATCAATCTCCGACATGGTGACGGCATCTTTACGGCGACGAGCCGTGAGGATAGCGGCTTCATTCAACAGGTTCGCCAAGTCAGCCCCAGAGAAACCCGGAGTGCGACGGGCGATCGCCTCCAAAGAAACCTCATCTGCGATTTTTTTGTCACGAGCGTGGACTTGCAGTACTTCCAAACGCCCTTTGATATCGGGTACATCTACTTCAATTTGGCGGTCAAATCGACCCGGACGCAGCAACGCTGAATCCAACACATCAGGGCGGTTAGTTGCCGCAATGATGATTACTCCAGTGTTGCCCTCAAACCCATCCATTTCGGTAAGTAGCTGGTTGAGGGTTTGCTCCCGCTCATCGTTGCCACCGCCAATGCCTGCGCCGCGCTGCCGACCCACTGCATCAATTTCATCAATGAATACGATGCAAGGGGCATTCTCTTTCGCTTTCTTAAACAAATCACGGACGCGAGAGGCACCTACCCCCACGAACATTTCCACAAACTCCGATCCAGAGATGCTGAAGAATGGAACCCCCGCTTCCCCCGCGATCGCTTTTGCAAGTAACGTTTTACCCGTTCCAGGAGGACCGACTAGCAGCACACCTTTAGGGATCTTCGCGCCTACTGCGGTGAAACGTTCTGGCTTTTTGAGGAAGGTCACAACCTCTTGCAGTTCTTCTTTCGCTTCTTCAATGCCCGCCACATCATCAAACATGACTCCCGTTTTAGCATCCATTTGGAAACGCGCTTTCGACTTGCCAAAGCTCATTGCCTGTCCAGGACCACCGGGCACATTGCCTGATCGACGAAACAAGAAAAACAAGCCCCCAATCAGCAGCACTGGGAAAATCAGATTACCCAACAAGCTCCAAACAGCGGTGCCATCGTTGCGAGTAGGGTGAACATCCAAATTAATGTTTTCTTTTCTTAAACGAGAAATTAATTCGGGCGAGTTTCCAGGTAAATCAACCCGTAGCCGTTGAACTCGGTTATCCAGTTCTGAATCGACCGCTTCAACGATCGCCGTGCGACCCTCGTCATATAAGTCAACGCTGACAACCCGTGAAGCATCCAGGTATTCCAAGAAACGCCCGTAGGTCATCCGGGTGTTCGCCGCATTCTTGTTAGCCATGTTTGCCGGAGGAGTAGCAAACGAACTCTGCCACAAGAAAAAGCCAACTACCAAAGCTGGCAATGTCCACAGTAGAGCCGTTCTCCAAGAAAATTTCATAAGTCGCGCCCTTTAACTACAGCCGTAACTACCAGTATCCATAACAGCATATCTATGTATCCACCAACACAACCGCACCCAAGGCTTTGAACTCGCTCTATGCAGTGTTGGCGCTATCTATTGTTAGGATCGCTTGATCAATAAACAACAGACTAATCTGTTACCGTTTAACTCGAATTGTTAACTAAATTTAACCTATTTTTCATCAAAGCAGCAACCGCTCGGCACGATTTCAGATCTACTTTTCATCCATTTTATGCGGCTCACGTTACGTTATAGACCGCCTGCCGCGTTGGAATTTCAATTACAAACTCGGTTCCAGTTTCTAAGGAAGACTGACAAGATAACTGTCCGCCGTGTTTGTCACTGATGATATCGTAACTGATTATTGATACACGATGAAGCCCGCGATCGCGTCTAGCAATGCTTCTGGTTCATCAACTCGAATGCTGTGCCCACTGTTTTCAAAAATTCGCAGGTCTGCTTTAGGAATGAGTTGGGCGATTTCCTCTGAAAATTCGGGGTGACAGATCCAATCATGTCGTCCCGCAATCACCAGCGTTGGAGCGGTAATCCGATGCAGTTGGTCGCGGATATCGTAGGTTCGCAACCAGCCGCCAAATGCCACATTGATCGCATCGGCGGAAAGAATGGCGCGGTGTAAGTTGGGTTGAGCAGCAGCGGGGTTATAGGTGATGGAATACAAAGGTGCCATGATGCGGAAGTATTCTTGTAGATGTGCCTCATCCCGAAAGGTGCCGTTCCAAAGATGCTGGGCGATCGCCTGTTGTGATGCCGTCCCGTTCTTCGCTAGCGTCGCCTGCGCCCGCTGTAAAAATCGCGAATCCGCCACAGTCACGATCGCGATCAGATGCGACACGTTTGCTGGATAGCGGCTGGCATAGGTGAGTGCCACCATGCCGCCATAGGATGCGCCAATCACGACAATTTTGCCCAGACCCAAGTGCTGGCGTAATGCCTCCATATCTTCCACGTTGTTGTCAAGCGTGTAGGTGGCTGGGTTGCCTCGCTGCGATCGCCCCTGTCCGCGATGGTCAAAATACACGAGCTGCATTTTTTGGCTCAGCGGTGTGAAAGCAGGTTTAAACGACGTGTGGTCGGCTCCGGGTCCGCCATGCACCACAAACGCGATCGACTTTTCCTTCATGCGATCGCCATCCGGCACCAATCCCGCACCTTCCACATCAAAATAAATTTCTGTATCCCGAATCTTTGCCCGCATTGATATCCCGCTTTTCTGCTCTATCCTTCTTACAAGGACTTCTTGCTAATATAAGCGCTAGCGCTTTGGATTTTATACCCTTGAGCGGAGGCACTTATTAAAGTACGTTCCTTGTAAAATTGCTCTGTGCGATCCTTGAATGAGGCTGCACTGCTAACTTTTACCGATTCTGTCGCGTCTAATTGAACTTAGCCCCAGTTCTTCCTAGAATCTATGAATTCAATTTCAGAAACGTCTTTATATGAATTGGCATTGCAAGGCGAGTTTTCCCCGCCTGCACTTCAGCTTAGTCCTACTTCATTCAAGTCTATTAATGATTTTTTGATTAATCTGTTGATTGAGCAAAAAATTCCAGCCGTGGTGTGGGCAAAACTGCCGAGAGGAGAGACTTGGCGTGCAGCGCTTGATCAATATGCCGATGTAGACGAAATTTCTAAAACAATTTATCTGTTTGCCCATCAGCGAGAGGAACTTGAAGAGATAAGCACCACTCATTCAGACTCCTCGACTGATACTCAGCCAAGCTTGTCGCCTGATATTTTAGAGATGAGCAATGTTGCTGAGCGGGTGAATGCTACTCCAATTTTTCCGGTGCAGTTGGCTCCAGGAAACGCTCTGCGAAGGGAGTATTTTCTGATCATTTGGTCAGCGCAGCTCTCCATTGCGCTGTTTGCCCATCGTCCGCGATCGCAATCCCCCAAAATTGCCGATTCTCTTGCCTCTTTGGACACAGTGAGTAGCTATGGGCAGGCTTCTCAGCTACTAGAAAGCAATTCCGATCGCAAACAGTTGCTCTTAGCGCGATGTTCATTCGACACCACGTTGATTGAACGGGCTTTGCATAGGTTAGAACAGATACTTGCTGGCATCATGCAATCTGATGAGCAAGCACTGCAACCTGATGAGTTGACGATATTGCAAACCTTCACTACTGAATTGGCAACGCATTGGACTAACCAACGATTAGCCTTGGCTCCTAACGGATTAAATGTCAGGTTGATAGAACAATTATTCGGTCAAACTTTACAGCATCAAGAAGACCTTTGGCAACGGAATAATACCTATCGCAAACAGGCAGAAGGGGCGGATTCGCTCAGGTTGCAAAATGAGGAGTTGTTGGATACGTTGCGGTTAAAGGATGAATTTCTCAATACAGTAGGGCAGGAATTGCGAACCCCGTTAACGACGATCAAAACGGCGCTGTCGCTATTGAATTCACCCACGATCAAGCTGCCTCAGCGTCAGCGATATATGGAGTTGATTGCGAAGGAGTGCGATCGCCAAAGTTCTTTAATCACCAGTCTGCTGGATTTGGTTCATCTCGATCAGGTAGTGGATCAATCGGCGTTGCCAGCATTGCGGTTAAGCGATGTGGTGCCGGGTGTAGTCACCACCTATCAGCCTGTCGCAGAGGAAAAAGGAATTCAGCTAGTCTACACAGTGCCAGAAGACCTCTTGCCAGTGGCTTGCATGAGTAATTGGCTAAAGCAAATTGTGATTAATCTCCTGCACAATGCGATCAAATTCACTCCGACTGGAGGGCAGGTATCGGTTCGTGCGAAACAACAAGGAGACTATGTTCAGCTAGAAATTCGGGATACGGGTGTGGGGATTGCACCTAGCGAAGTCCCTAAAATTTTCGATCGCTTCTACCGGGTGCGCCAATCTGCCGATGACTCTAGCGGCGCTGGCTTAGGGCTAACGATTGTGCAGCAATTACTGTTGCACTGTGGCGGATCGATTTCAGTCAAAAGTAGAGTTGGGGAAGGTTCCACATTCAATGTGCTGTTGCCTGTCTATAAATCTTCGGCTGATCTGGGTTTGTAACTCTTGGTCTATGATTCAGCCGCTACAGAATCTTGTGTAAGGGCGTAGCATTCGACAGTCGATCTCCGATTGAATCGTTAGAACAATGCCCGTAGCTCGCTTCTCGCAGGGTATGCTACGTCCCCACGGAAATCTGGACATCAACAAAAATTTGTAGGCGGCTAAAATTTTGCATTTCCGAAGAAATTACAAAGTTTGGGTTGTTTTCGATAAATTTAGTCTATCAATACTGGAGATGACTGCTGTTTATCCGATGTAGCTATTTTTTTAAACCTTGATTAGACTAAATGGCGTATACCGATATCAACTTGAATAGTTTTTTGAAGACGCGAGTTACATCATTTTCGGCGTGACTTGTGGTCGTGACCATCGGCAGAGAAATTATTGCGAAAATCCTTGCTAAACGGCTGTAAGATGCGGTACGACTTGTTTCATTCGCCTCAAGCTATTGCCTCAACCTTAACGTTTGCCTCAATAGGTTTTATACATTTCACATGAAGTCAGTGTTTGATTCTTCCTTCCAACGTCAAATCTCGCGACGCGCATTACTAAAACTGGCTGGCGTTAGCACCTTTGGCGGGTTTGTGAGCTATTCTCGATTTTCTAAACCACAGCCGAGTGTGTTTCAACCCGCGATTCTTTCTTTGCCTTACCGGATCAATAAACCAAAAAGCGTGATTGTGGTAGGCGGTGGCTTGGCGGGGCTTGCGGCGGCTCACGAATTAGGCAAACGCGGTTTTCAGGTGACAGTGCTGGAGCGATCGCCCCAATTAGGCGGCAAAGTTGCCAGTTGGCAAATTAACGTCAACGGTGAATCGATGATGATGGAACATGGGTTTCACGGCTTTTTTCCGCAATATTACAATCTCTGGAGTTTGATAGAAGAGATCAAAATTCGCGATAATTTTAAGTCGCTCGACTATTACTCGGTGGTTTATAAAGGCGATCGCTATCAGCCAGAAGTGTTTCGCCCCAGTCATTCTGCTTTTCCTTGGAATATTGTTGATCTGGCAGTGTCTTCCGCTAATCGGTTGCGCTGGGGCTTAAACCTGACTAGCCCTCAACATTGGCAAGTCTTTCGCGAAATCACGGGGTTCAATTCGGCTCATAGCTACGAGCGTTTGGATAATATGTCGGTTACAGAATGGGTCAACAAGGGCATTCCTCGTGGATTGTATGATCTATATTTTTTGCCGTTTGCTAAATCTAGTCTCAATTCGCCCGATGTTTTAAGTGCTGGGGAGTTGATGCAATTCTTCCACTTTTACTTTTTTGGCAATCCAGAAGGCTTAGCGTTTAATGGCACGAAGCAAGACATGGGGCGCTGCTTAGTAGACCCGATCGCGCAGTCAATTGTGAACCAAGGCGGCAAGATTTTGACCGAGGTTTCCGTCAGCAATATTCATTGGAACAACGGCAAAATTGAATCGCTCACCTATCAAAAGGGCAGTGAAGCCACGACCATTCCTTTTTGGGTGAAAGCAAACCCAGCTTTAGATGCTGCAAGTCAAAGCGAACTGGCGTTTTATGGAGCCGGCGATCGCGTCTATGCCGTCAACGCTGCTCAAAAAGCGGCGATTTCGCTCACCTGTACTCATCAGGGCTGCACTGTTCATCCCCAAGATAACGGCGAATTTCACTGCCCTTGCCACGGTGCCGTGTTTGATCAAAACGGCAAAGTGGTGAGTGGTCCAGCCCAGCGAGATCTGCCGCAGTTCACAGTAATGGGCAAAGCAGAAGACACGGTTCAGCTTGTAGCGGTAGAAACCGCCGCACCCGAATCGAACTCGCTGGAAACCTTGCAGGCTGACTATTACGTGATTGCCGCAGACATTCCAGGTGTGCAAAATCTTTTTTCTGGAATGACGGGTGAGGTTCACGCCCAAGTGAACCAACAGGTGAAGCAGCTTGCCGTTGCTGACCCATTTGCCGTCTGTCGCCTTTGGTTCGATCGCGACTTTGAGTGGGAGCAAAGCTGGTTCACGTCGCTTTCTGGCTATCGCCTGACCGACAGCATCACGCTTTATCATCACATTCAGGATGATTACATCGCGTGGGCAGAGAAGACTGGCGGCAGCGTGGTGGAACTCCATGCTTACTGCTACAAGGAAAAAGAATTTCCCACGCAAGCAGACTTGCTCAGCACGTTTGAGCAGGAGCTATATGAGATTGTGCCCGATCTGAAAAATGCCGTGATGCTGCATCGAGAACTGGTAAATCAAAAAAACTTTGCCGGGTTTCCGCCGGGCAGCTATCGCGATCGCCCCTCTACCCAAACTGCCGCCGCTAACCTCCTGTTTGCGGGAGACTGGGTGAAAATGCCCTTCCCCTGTGGATTGATGGAACGCGCCATTAGCAGCGGCTTACTTGCCAGCAATGCCATTCTGGAACAAGAAGGCTTGCAGGGTCGCACTCTGCTCACCGTCAAACCCAAGGGAATGTTATCTTTCTTGGCGTAAAGAGAAAAATCTTTGGATGATGAAGTAGATGATTTTTTTAGGGAACTTTTCTTGGGAGGATTGCGGCGAACCATTGCTCCACGCGATCGCCCATTGCCGCTAAGGAATAATCTCGTTCTGCCTGTTCTCGACAAGCACGGCGATCAATCTGGTCAATTTTGGCGATCGCGTCAACCAATCCCTTAACGCGATCGGGCGGCACTAGCCAGCCTGTTTTGCCATTCTGGACAATTTCCGCAGGACCACCGCGATCGTAGGCAATCACCGGAACGCCGCAAGCAAGCGCTTCGATCGCCACATTGCCAAAGGCTTCCACCCAGCGTGGGGTCATCAATAACGCGCGACATTTGCCCAATTCTTGCTGCAACTCTGCCGTCGATAAAAAGCCTTCATAGGTCACAGGCGCATCGGGATACTGGTCGCAAATGTCATGCCAGTAGGGCACATCCTGCAACACGCCCCAAATTTTGAGGGGAATGCCAGTCGCTTGAGCGGCAGCAACGGCATCTTCCAAGCCTTTTTCGGGAGCAAGCCGCCCTACCCACGCCAGCATATTCTCAGGTTCAGCACAAAATTGATATTGGGACAGATCAAAGCCATTACCCACCACGCGGCAGCGATCGCCAAACTCAAAGGTGGCTGCTTGGGCGCGACTGTGAAGGGCGATCGTGTTCGGAAAATTAGTAACAACCGGCTCAATGATTTGATCGATCGCATCGGTTAAAGAACCCATGCTGACTAGATGAGCAATGGGAGTGTGAAAAAACGGAGTTAAATAAAAGGGCAACCAGTCATAGGCAAAGTTGAGAATCAGGTCATAGTCTGCCTGCACCTGTCGGGCATACTCCCACATATTCGCCAACATAGACTCCGGCGGCATCGCCACCCAAGCCTCTCGTCCCTCGCTTTGCGCCGTACTTTGTAACCGACCGGGAATTTCAACCACCGGAAAGCCTTCTAGAACCGAACCTGCCGGGGCAACGATCGCGATCATGTGGTTGCGATCGCGTAATGCTTGGGCAATATTTTTCAGCGTCAGTTCCACGCCACCGCCCATGCCCGATCCTAAAGGACCGACCGACGTAGACAAAAACAGCAGCTTTAGCGGCAAGATAGAATCCACCATAGGGCTTAAGGCTTTGCAAGTAAATTGACAGCAGACCCTTGCAGGGATTGAAACCCTGGATGTTTGACTATTCCCATTGTCACTTTACTCCTGAAGCTTTGTTAGGAAATCTAAGATTTCAGCGGCTAGCCACTCTCTCTCTGGATTGGTTAGGTACTTTCCAAAGACCCATTTATTTTCTCCGTCCCATAGAAAAAGATGCCGTGTTTTAGAATTCTCGAAAAAGCTCACTGTTGGTTGTCTGATATTCCTGGTATACCCCCGGTGTTGATGACGAAAACTTAGATTCCCGAAGCCAATTTGGAACCCGTCAATTTGAAATCGTTGCCGATCAATTTCTAGCCGAATGTAACTGGCAGGGGCAGAGGTCAAAATCCGGGCAACTAGACCTAACCCTATGGCGCAAAGTAGCAGTAAGAAGACGATCATACCCGACCCAAACCCAACTCCTGGGATGAGTGCGACGTTCACAAAAATATAAATCCAGAATAATACAGGGAGACTCGAAAACAGGGCAACACAACCTGTACTGATGCAGTCCAGCGAAGTCTTCCACCTTGCAGGTGGAAGTTCAATGATCAACCAGTCACTACTCCGCTGGATACGAATCTGGCTCCTCTTGGGCGGGTGCTGTCGGATTAAGTCGGTAGAAGGGCGACGGAGCAGGGCTGTTGCAGAGCTAGCTTGCAGAGCTTGCAGGGCTTCCTCAGCCGACTGGCAGCGGTCTTCGATTTCCGGTTCCAGCATCCGCTCCAGCCAGTCAGCGAAGCCTTCTGATAGGGCAACCTTGTCCCGAAACAGAATTTTCATCCGCTTTTGGGGCAGATCAGCGGGCGATCGATGGGTTAGCAGAAACAGCAGGGTGCCCCCCAGCGCATAGAGATCGGAGGCAGCATAAGCTTTTCCCCGAAACTGTTCCGGCGGCATATAACCAAAGGTTCCGACAACGGTGCTACCCCAGGTCTGAGTGTTGTGGTAGACAGCCTGTACCGCGCCAAAGTCCACCAGAAAGAGTTGCCCATCAGATCGGCGAATAATATTCTGAGGCTTGATATCCCGGTGGATTACAGATGGTGTCAGTTGGTGCAGATAATTCAGAATCTCCAGAATCTGGATGGCAATCTGTTTCACGTCTGCTTCCGTAACCCGCCAGCCGCGTTGCACCAATTGTGCCAAAGATTCTCCCTCTGCCAGTTCTTGTACCAGATAGAAGAGGCGGTCTTGCGGTAAGTCAATCTGAAAGTGATCCAGATAATTGGGAATCGCCGAATGGTTCAAGTTCTCTAAAACTTGTGCTTCTCGCTCAAATAATTCCAGAGCTTTCCAGTTCGTGAGTTGATGCAGAGACATGACTTTGACCGCCACTGACGTGCCTGTGGTGAGGTCTTTCGCTGCGTAGGTGGTGCCCATACCGCCCATCCCTAGGAACTGCATGATCTGGTAGCGATCGCGAATAACATCACCGAGTTGATGGAGCATAATGACTCGCTTTAAGGGTGCCCCAATAGCTGATATTTCTGCTTTGATACAGCTTCACTGGGTTCAGAAAGATAAGCTTTATCCTCTTGATTATGGTATCTACGCTTTTTTTAGGCTGTTTCCCGAAGTGATCTCGCTTTTCTACCAAAATCTGACCCATCGGGTGAAAGAAGATCAGCACCTCTAAAGTATTTGGGACTCTGCTTCTTGGCACATCCCTTAGTCTTGTTCTACAACTTTCACAGGCAGTTGAGTGGCTTCTGCGATCGGTGCCGTTTCAGATTGATCCAATTGCAATGCTTCCGAG
>CASBQE010000157.1 GCA_949127665.1 Synechococcales cyanobacterium PMM_0083 | reverse complement strand
GGAAACGGCACACTATTGAGGGGAAACAAAAATCCGGCGAGGAGAAAGGCGGTTAAGACTTTAATCGTCCCAATCGCCTGCACTGCCGCACTCTGAGTCGTGGTAAAAATGCCAATAATCAACCCCAACTGCACCCCCGCGAACAGAAAGACAAGAGTGCCAATCACCCAGGGAATGGGATCGCCCCTAAAGCGAACCCCAAACAAGAAAAACCCCACGATGAACAGCAGTATCGCCTCCCCTAACCCCACCAGCATGTAGGCTAGGGATTTGCCCAAGAGTAGTTCAACAGCGCTCAAACTGGAGGCATACAGTTGGAGGATGGTACCCTGCTCTTTCTCCCGCACCAGGGCGATCGCAATCAGCAAAGGGGGAAAAATTGCCAGGATCACGCCATAACTTCCTGGCACAATAAACAACGATTCCTGTCGCCCAGGATTGAACCAGAGTCGTACCTGAGCCACAACTCCCAACTGCTCCGATTGACCGAGATACTTTTGCCCAGAAAAGAGCGTGACACCATTCACCGCAAGCTGTGTCACCCGCGCATTGATCACGTCACTGCCATCGATCACAACCTGTACATTACCCGTTCTACCAGCATCGACATCGGCAGTAAAACCTGTCGGAATCGTCACCTGGACTTGCGCCGTGCCGCGATCGAGGGCATCGGGAAACCGTGCCCCCTGCCATTTGGCGGGCACAAATAAATTCGTTGCATACAGTTGTTCAATGTAGCTGCGGCTGAGGGTGGTTTGATCCAGATCGCGCACGACCAGCGGGATGTTTTTAGCCTCTAGTCGAATGGCAAAGCCAATAATCAATAGTGCAATGACGGGCAGGATAAACGCTAAGGCAACGCCCAAGCGATCGCGCTGAAACTGTTCCAACTCTTTAAAAAACTGATTCCGAATGCGGCGGATGATCATGGTGGCGCTCCTCCTGCTCGTTGCACTTCGCCAATAAAGGCATCTTCAAGGGAGAATGGCAGGGGCTGAATGTCCGAGCGCGATCGCTGCACAGTTTTCAACCAGGTTTGGATCTGGGGCAGGTCTACATCGGGATGATCTAAAACAACATGCAGGCGATCGCCAAAAATTGAGATCCGCCAGGGTTCCAGGTGCGATCGCAGCAAATCATAGCTCGTTTGCAACGCTTCCACTTGCACCTCAAATAACTGACCGGGCTGCATTGCCTTAATTTCACTGGCTGAGCCTTCCGTCACTTTGCGACCCGCCACCATAAAGCACATCCGGTTACATTGCTCGGCTTCGGTCATGTAATGAGTGGTCACAAGAATAGCCGTGCCGTGTCGAGCAAAGTCGTTAATCAACTGCCAAAATTGCTGACGCGCCAATACATCTGCCCCCGATGTGGGTTCATCCAAAAATAAAATCTCTGGTTCATGCATCACTGATGCCCCAAACGCCACCCGTTGTTTCCATCCCCCCGGCAGTTGGCGCGTCAGTAGATCTTCTTGACCTTCCAAACCGCACATCGCCAACACCCAGCAAATTTTTTCCCGTTGCTGTCGGGGGGGAATGCCATAGACACCACTGTAAAAGCGCAAATTTTCCAGAATTGTGAGGTCATCATAGAGGGTAAATTTCTGGCTCATGTAGCCAATCCGCTGCCTGAGCGCGGGACTGCGGAGATTGCCACGTTCTCCAGCCAATGACATCTCGCCGGAACTGCTTGGCAACAGTCCACAGAGCATTTTGATCGTGGTGGTTTTGCCAGCTCCATTTGCTCCCAGCAATCCATACACCTCGCCGTAGTGGATATCGAGATCGAGATCGACAACCGCATGAAAGGAGCCAAACACCCGGTTCAACTGCCGCGCTGAGATCGCCAGTTTCGGAGTTGCGGGATCAGTGGTGGGAGTGGCAAATTGTTGAGTTCGGGGAAAGGGAATCGATGAGGGGATCGAACCTTTTTGTCGCAGCAGCGCAATGAACACGTTTTCTAAGGTGGGAGCGGCGGTTTGAATGTGATCGATCGCCAGTTGTCCTAAGCGATCGCGCACCAAATCTTCCCCCGACTGCACCTCTTTGACCAGCACTTCAATGTGATCGCCCAAGGTTGACACATCCGCAATCAGCCCCTTTGGATCAATCAGCGGTGTCAAGGCTTGTTCAGCCTTGACCAAATCAGGGGTGCGGATCACCAAGCGGTTCAGGTGCAAAGCGGCTTTTAATGCGGCTGGAGTTCCCACTTGCTGAATTTGTCCATTGTGGATTAGCGCCACGCGATCGCAACGTTCTGCCTCATCTAAATCAGGAGTCGCCACCATGACGGTGATGCCCTCAGCCGTTAGCCGTGCCAAAATGTCCCAAAATTCGCGACGAGCAATCGTATCCACGCCCGTAGTTGGCTCATCAAGCAATAGCACTTGTGGCTCTGCAATCAACGCACAACAAAGGGCTAGCTTCTGCTTCATGCCGCCCGAAAGCCGACCCGCGAGGCGATCGCGAAATGGCTCCAACTGCATCAACTTGAGATATTTGGTGCGCCGCCGATCCAATTGGTCTTCTGGCACCAATCGCAATCCAGCACTGTAATGAATATTTTCATCCACGCTCAAGTCTGGATAAAGGGAGAATTGCTGAGTTAGATACCCCGTATGGTTACGAGCATCTCTAGCAGGTAAGTCCAGGATTTGTGCAACTCCTGCCGTGGCTTCCATCACTCCCCCAAGAATATTAAAAGTGGTCGTCTTGCCTGCTCCATCGGCTCCAATTAGCCCAAACAGTTCACCGTGACGAATGTCTAAATCAATGCCTTGAATGGCGGTCGTGTTGCCATAGTGTTTGTATAGCTTCTTGATGTGAATTGTCACATCCGCTAACACGGGGGAAGGCGCAAGCAATTGCGATAGAGCCATTAAATCAACCCTTCCTTGCAAGTACAGTCACAAACGACTTTCAGCATCAGCATTGACAATCAATTTTGGGATAATCCTCATAGGGCTTAAGTCGAGCGTTTCTTAGTCGTACGTCGCATATGCAGCCATAAAGACATTCCGGTAAACAGCAATATGCACAAGCCAAACGCATTCAAAAAGGGATAAATCACTTCTAGATTCAGGGTTCCGAAGTGTCCTTTATGCCAATCTAATAGCCAATTAAACGCATCTCCTTTGCCTGCCAAATCAACGATTTGATAAACCACTCCTGTAATCACTGTTAGCAATAGAGGCAACAGCACAATGGGAGCCAGGGTGCGATGAAGATGGCGAATATCTTGAAAATATTGATTGCGTTTTTTGGAGTCTGTCATTGAGGCATGTCCTTAGTTGTAGAACTTGAGGATGCAAAATGTATTCATCGAACCCACAAAATAAGAATCCTTTTCTGAGGCTTTAGGTTGATACTCCGGCTTCATATCCTGAAGACTTTTCAAGTTTGGCGGCAGATGGGTTGTGAACTCCATACACAGAGCAAGGAGAATAATGCAGTGTGTAGTTGCTAACACTACCTAGAAAAATTCTACCGCTCCTAAACACTTTCTATTCACGGTGCATTGCTTCATTCACAACTTACCCCTTAGTTATTGAAGAAAAAAGGGTTTGCCACTCTTTTACAAAGGCGGGGGGAACTGATAGCTGAATTACCTCACCGTCGATCACGGATAATGTCAAACTGAGGGGGAGTTCTGGCTGTAACTGCGGTAACACCGGCTGAAGATCATACTCTCCGACATTCGATTCAGGAACAGATAAATCAGAAAAGATAATGCTGGAGTTGTCATTGGCAGTCAATACTTCACCGATAGAATTAGTTAACAACAAGGGTTTGCTGCGATCGATTTCGACTACCCCAGGAAAACCCACTAAACGCAATTCAAGACTTGTCTTTCCATTGGGAGAAACCCGTTTAAAGGCGATCGCTTGCCAGCTATTTCCATGCTGATCTTTGAGGGTTTGTCGAGATTGATAAACCATTTGTCCTGGGGCTTCTTCCAGTTGCCGAATGGCTGCGACTGCATCGGGAGTCGTGCCTATCCCTAACCCCAAAAATACAGTCAACGCTAGGCTTGCCAGTAATAGAAACTGAGCAAATGTTTTTCTGATGATATGTCCGATCATAAAAATTCCTTTTTGTGATTAAACCCTACTTTTCTAAAGGTTCTCCTGCCGCTTTCCAACCTTGAATGCTAGGAGGGAAAGCCCGGACATTAGTATGTCCTAACATTTGTAATGTCATAACTCCCATTGCTGTTCGATAGCCTGTTGCACAATAGAGAATGACAGGGCGATCGCTAGGGACTTTATCAAGATTGGCGACTAAGGTTTGTAAGGGGATGTTGATGGCATTTGGAATATGACCGGAGCGATATTCAAAAGGCTGTCTGACATCAATCAATGCCGCATTATCACGTTTGACAATACTTTTGAGAGCGTCTGTATTTGCGATCGCGTAATAATCGCTAGGAAGAGAAGTTAAGAAATCATCGATCGCTTCTGATAATTGAGGTTGGGGCATTGAACTAGCGGCGTTGACTGGCATTGGTGCGATCTCCAAAGTACAAATAAACAGTAACGTTCCTAGTAATAATGTTAGAAAAAATCTCTTCATACTGCGCCGTCCATCATCATCTGACTCAAAATCTTTTGGACGATTTGCACTCCTGTCACAGCTTGCCAGCCAAATAATCCCAGCAAAATCAAGTTCAGCGAAACGTGGACGTTGCGAACCCAATTATGCTTCTGCATAAAGGGAACCAGTGCCGCAGATGTAGAAATCAACCCGACTATCCCTAAACCCGCAAACAGGTGGGGTCCAATGACAATCTTGCCATTGTTGATATAGGTCACCATGATCCCTCCGATCGCTCCTATCACCATCAGAGCCAGGAGTATGGAGCCAATTTGATGATGACGAATGGCAAACCGACCCTTTACTAGTTCTTTTTTAGACTCTCCTTCTGCCAGCCGCGTCCGGCGAACTTGCACACCCAAGTACATGGCGTAGAGTGCAACGACCAATAAAATCCACATGGTAATGGGGTGGAAGAAGCTGAGATAGGGCTTGAGTGCTGTTAGATTATCAAAACTCATAACGGTTATCTCCAAAGCCTTTTCGCCTGTGAAATTTGCTCAATTTTGAAGATGAAGATGAAGATTACTTGATTTGATTTGAATTAAAAACGCTGATCTCCAATTTTTATCCTGACAGACTGTTGGGTTATTTAATGGATGAATTGCATGACTTGATTGAATACGTTACAAAACTTACACCACTAGCAGTTTTCTCTTTCCTTCTACCTTGTTGGGTCAAGACTGTACAGGGTGATAAAACACTCGTTTAACGGTTTCGGCACTGAAGTTGTAAATTGTGATAAGGGCGATACGCTCAATATGTCCACTGCCAATTAAGGATTTCAGGTATATCTTTTCCGTGTTGTGTGATGTATTTCCTGTGATCACTCAGCTTGTTGCGGAGCAGTTGTTTGACATGCGCGCCGATCGCTTGGAGTTGGGGAATGCGATTTCCCAAAGGGAAGGCTATGCCAACGATCACATCTTGATCCAGGTAGAAACGCTCTTCCCCACCGTGAGAGGCAAGACCCCAAAAAGTCCTTTCACTTTGAATCTCTCCTTTGAGCAGGAAGGTGGCTACTTAAACCAGGCTTGCTGCCACTGCTGCATTTGGTTGATCTCAGTCGTCTGACTTTTAATAATGGACTGCGCCAGGGTGTGAATTTCGGGACGAGTTTTCTGATTCAGCACCATCTGAGCCATATGCACTGCCATCTGATGATGAGGGATCATCTGACGGATGAATTCTTTATCAAAGTCTGAAGCATTCTTGAGTGCAACTAGGTCAGTATGCATCATGCCATTTTGGGTCATCATGCCTTGACCATTCCCCATCATGCCTTGACCGTTCCCCATCATGCCTGCTCCCATGGCTACCTGCGGCACCTCCTTGCCATACCAGGCTTTATACCAGCTCCGCATTTGCTGGATCTCGCGAGTCTGATCCCGCTTGATCGCTGCTGCCAATTTTTTAGTTTCAGGACGTTTGGCACTGACTCGTGCCAAGTTTGTCATCTCCACGGCATCCTGGTGATGGGGAATCATCATCTCAATGAAATGCTGATCGGGTCGAGTCATCATGCTGCTCCACGGAGCAGGAGCTTGAGTTTCAGGACGGGGGAGAGTATTGCTTGGCTGAGCCTGGGTGCGATTTACAATCAGTAATCCTGCCAAACCACCGCTCGTTAATAGCCCTACAACACTGTAGATAATCGTCTTTTTGTTCATGGTTTTCTTGTTCATGGTTTTATTTATTGACCTGTTTGAGCGGAATGAATGTCTCTATTTCTACTGTTATCCTGACGGGCTGTTGGGTTGTTTACTGAATGAATTGTATGAATTGATTGAGTATGTTGCAAAACTTATCAGGACTTACGCAGTTCGCCTTGAGATAAATCTCAGGCTGAAAGCTCAAACCCATTGAAATGGGTTATTTGAAACTATTTAGTCAGTTAAAACTGACTTGAGCTTTGAGCCAGAAAATTCATTTCCTGGGTATGCAAGTGCGTCAGTCGTACTCATATTGATACTGTATTGCTACGGGTTCTCTCTGTCTTCCCTCTTTAGTCTAAATTTAGGTGTTTCTAAATGCAGGCATTTTCTCGTTATCAAGCTCCGGTTTAGTAACCAGGGGATCAATAGTAATGGGGGAGATCGATAAACTTAGTATGACCACTTCCAATTCAGGATCTCAGGCATATCTTCTCCATAAAATCGGTGGTTTCATCGCTCGGTTATCGCGTAGAATGCCCGTGCCTGTGCCAGCAACTGGTCTTCGGTCATATGTTGTTCATTGACGACGACCGTATCGACAACTCGCTTGGCGATATCCGGGTGATTTTCGTTGAGTTCGTCCATCAAATAGTTCATCGCACTGCTTGATCCGGTCGCGCTCCCAAAGATCAGAATCTTCTCTGCGCCCCTCAGCATCTGTGCGATCGCCTCATAGAAAGCTTTGAGTTCCGGCTGGCGCTGACCGTTAGCCTCATCGTCCACATTGTGCAGGTGCCGACGTAACCCATCTGGATCATAAGGTACGATCCGCTCCGGTATTGAGCCGTGCAGTTGCGTCTGATAAATCCGAGCTTCACGATGGTCAATGACGACCAGCAGGTGGGCACCATCGGCGACAGTCTGATGTTCAGGTACAGCCGATCGCTCCAGGAAGTGACTAATCTTCATCAGTTCCTGGATATCAGATAAATCTTTGTGCTTCGGGGGATGGACGGTCAGCGTCTCGCCATGCCGCGTAAATCTCAGATTGCCGTTATGCTCCTCCTCCACATCAGAGATTGAGTTGAGCATCGATCGCACATCGTGCCACTGGAGGTTGTGGGCGGCTGGGTGTTGAAAGATGGCATTGTAAGTAGCTTGAT
>CASBQE010000156.1 GCA_949127665.1 Synechococcales cyanobacterium PMM_0083 | reverse complement strand
GTTACGGTTCTAAATAGAGAGTGGTAAAAGCTCTATTGATTATTCCGTATTGCACTATTTAGAGAGCTATCCAAATGCAGTTAAAGCCAATTTCTCAACAAGTTGTAGTCGTCGTTGGATCTTCCAGCGGGATTGGACGTGAGGCGGCGCTCCAGTTTGCCAAACGTGGCGCTAGCGTGGTGGTTTCTGCCCGCAGTCAACCGGGATTAGAGTCCTTAATAGACGAGATTCGGCAAGCGGGTGGCGAGGCAACGGCTGTGATCGCTGATGTTGCTGATCTGGAGCAAGTGAAAGCGATCGCTGACAAAACCATTGCCACTTATGGTCGTTTAGATACCTGGGTTCACGCATCGGCGACAGCCGTTTTTGGCACGTTTGAGCAAATCACAGCAGCAGAATTTAAGCAAGTTATAGAGGTTAACTTGATGGGACAAGTCTATGGGGCGATGGCAGCACTGCCCTATTTACGGCGAACAGGAGGAGGCGCTTTTATTTCTATTTCCTCCATGGAAGGTCGTCGCGCTCTGCCGTTTCAAAGTGCCTACTCAACCTCTAAACACGGGCTAGAAGGGTTTCTCGAAGCGCTGCGAGTCGAACTGCAACATGAGGGCGTTCCGATCAGCATTACTAGCATTAAGCCCTCGGTAATTAATACCCCGTTTTACAATAATGGGCGCACCAAGCTTGGGGTGAAGCCAACCGGAATTCCTCCCTACTATCAACCGAGCCTGGTTGCAGACGCGATTCTTTACACGGCTGAGCATCAAGTTCGAGATTTCATTGTGGGCGATGTGGGCAAAGTTCTAGATGTGGTACAGCGGCTTTCTCCTGGACTGGTGGATTCCATTTTGTCGCTGATTGGGTTCCCGTTGCAGAAAACTACCGAAGCTAAGTCTGAAAACGACCCGAATAACCTCTATGAACCTGTGTCAGACGATAACCGGATTGAAGGCGATTTTGGTCAATGGGTCATCCCCAGCGTGACCGACTGGATCGATAAAAACCCGGTGTTGAAATGGGGAACGGTAGCAGGAGCGCTAATTGGGGTCAGCGCGTTGGCGATCGCAGCCCAAGTTCTAAATCACGATGGAGGAGCGTAAATCAGCTTAACCACGAATATTGATGATTTTGGCTGGCTAAAATTGTAAATTGGGGTCAATTATGCGATCGCAATACGCCAAAATCGTAGAAAGGAAACATGGCAGGACACCTCAGCATGGATATCAAAAGCGGATTCGTTGGCTCTATTGGCAATACTCCCTTAATTCGGCTCAACAGCTTTAGCGATCAAACGGGCTGCGAGATTTTGGGTAAAGCGGAATTTTTGAATCCTGGCGGATCGGTCAAAGATCGAGCAGCGTTGTACATCATCAAAGATGCCGAAGAGCGAGGATTGCTGAAACCCGGTGGGACTGTTGTGGAAGGCACCGCAGGCAATACAGGCATTGGTTTAGCGCATATCTGCAATGCCAAAGGCTACAAGTGTTTGATCATCATTCCTGAAACCCAATCCCAGGAGAAAATTGACCTGCTGAGGACACTGGGAGCTGAAGTTCGCACGGTGCCTGCCGTTCCCTACAAAGATCCCAACAACTATGTTCGGCTTTCTGGCAGAATTGCGAGTGAGCTAGAGAACGCGATTTGGGCAAACCAGTTTGATAATCTGGCAAATCGCCGCGCTCACTACGAAACCACCGCCCCTGAAATTTGGGCGCAGACTGATGGCAAGGTGGATGGCTGGGTGGCGGCAACGGGCACAGGCGGCACCTACGCTGGGGTTGCGCTGTTTCTTAAGGAAAAGAATCCTGCGATTCGCTGTGTCGTGGCTGACCCCATGGGCAGCGGATTGTATAGCTACATCAAAACCGGGGAAGTGAAGCTGGAAGGAAACTCAATCACTGAAGGCATTGGCAACGGTCGCATCACTGCCAATATGGAAGGCGCACCCGCTGATGATGCGATTCAAGTGGGCGATCGCGAAGCCATTCGAGTCGTCTATCAACTGCTCGAAAAAGATGGCTTATTCATGGGCGGTTCCGTCGGCATCAACGTGGCTGCTGCGGTTGTTCTGGCGCAAAAACTCGGTGCCGGACACACCATCGTCACGATCCTTTGCGATGGCGGCAGTCGCTATCAATCCAAGTTGTTTAATCGAGAGTGGCTGAAAGAGAAAGGGCTAGTTTAAGGAATGGCGAATGGCGAGTGACGTTTGCGTAGCGTCGACCTAGGAGATATGGCGAGTGGGGAATGGCGAGTGCTGAGTGTGGTGCATACATAGCGGTTCCCCCTCGAATAATAGGATGTCTCAACTCCTTCACTCCTTTACGTCCTGATTAGGAACAGTCATTCAGTTGCCCAAAACCTATTACTGCTTTACAGGATTGTGCTGAAAGCTATAGATGATTTGGGTTTGTAGATGTTGACACACGGCTGAAGGCGCGAAGCTGAGTGGATAGGTGTGGCGATCGAGTTGAATTTGCAGCCCGGTCAGCGGATCGCCGCCGTGAGCCACCAAAAACTCAAGCTGTTTGAGGGTGGGCTGAGCAGCGATGGCATCCAGAATTTTAGCGATCGCTTCCACATAGGGATGATCGGGCTGTTGATACCAATCGGGGTTACCGAGCAGCGGTTGTTCAAATCCGAGATGCACAATGCGTGAGGTGTCGCCAAAGAGGGCGATCGCCATCGGGCGCACTTCTTCTTGAAGCTGAAAATCGTAGGGCTTCACCAATCGGCGCAAGCTTTCTAACCGTTCATACCAATCAGTGATAGATTGAGCGCCCTCTTGCCATTGCAGGGCGATCGTCACAAGGTAAGTCTGTAACATCCAATGTCCTAGCTTTTCTGCTTTCGTTGCCAGGTAAGCAGAGTTATAGGCGGTCGCTTCGACGATTAACGGCACGCGATCGATCACTTCTAAGCCGTAGCCTTTTAATCCCGCAATTTTGCGCGGATTGTTGGTAATCAGGCGCATCTGACCCACACCTAAATCAGCCAGCATTTGGGCACCCATGCCATAGTTTCGCAAATCTGCCGGAAAGCCCAAATGCTCGTTGGCTTCCACGGTATCCAGCCCCATGTCTTGCAGCGAGTAAGCTTTGAGCTTGTTGACCAAGCCAATGCCGCGCCCTTCTTGCCGCAGGTACACAACCACGCCCTGTCCGGCACTTTCAATCATTTTCAACGCCGCTTGAAGCTGCATCCGACAATCGCAGCGAAGGGAGCCGAGGGCATCCCCGGTGAGGCATTCTGAGTGCATTCGCACTAATACAGGCTGATGGGCAAAATTGGCAGGATCGCCTTTGACGATCGCCACATGTTCTGAGTTATCCAACGTGTGACGGTAGGCGTAGATTTTGAACTGCCCAAACTCTGACGGCAAATCGGCGATCGCCTCCCGCAAAACCAGCCGCTCATGGGCGAGTCGATAGCTAATCAAGTCGGCAATGCTAATAATTTTGAGGGTGTGCAGTTTGCCATACTCAACCAACTCCGGCAGCCGTGCCATAGAACCATCAGAGTTTTGAATTTCGCAGATCACACCCGCCGGGTATAATCCTGCCATCCGTGCCAGATCCACTGCCGCTTCGGTATGTCCTGCTCGCTTCAGCACGCCGCCTTCTCGCGCTCGCAGCGGAAACACATGACCCGGACGGCGCAAATCATCGGGGCGAGTGCCGGGATTAATCGCAATTTGAATCGTTCGGGCGCGATCTTCGGCAGAAATGCCCGTGGTCACCCCCACGTTGGGCGCAGCATCAATGCTGACGGTAAAAGCAGTTTGGTTACTATCGGTATTTTTAGACACCATCAGCGGCAGGTCTAGCTCATCTAAGCGATCGGCAGTCATGGAGAGGCAAATCAATCCACGCGCATACACCGCCATAAAGTTGATCAGGTCAGGCGTGGCAAACTGCGCCGCACAGATGATATCGCCCTCGTTTTCTCGGTTTTCGTCATCCACCACGACGATCGCCCGACCGGATTTCAAATCTGCTAAAGCCGCCTCAATTGGATCAAACTGAAAGGGTGATAAAGCAATGTGAGATGAATCTGCGGAGAAGTTCAAAGCTGTCACCGTAACGTTTTTTGAAGAGTCTTTCTCACTAAATTCTAGTCTGTTTGCGATAAAGACGGGTTGAATGAAGAACCCCGTCGCAAGCGGACGGGGTATCAAACCCCAATTTTTTTGATCAGCCTTACATCCCAAGGCGTGGGGAATTGACCCTTGATAAAATTGAAGTCGAAACTCAAGATCCAGAACCAAAGAAAACAGAGAACCGAAAGTGGCGGAGGCAAAAGGGACGTATCAAGTTCATCAATTTGATATTCTTGCCCTTTTGGCAGCCCGCAATCAGCATGAAGACTTGAAGGGAGAGCAGATTCGTGAGTTTGAAGCAAAAAGTAGTGAGTTCTTTGCTTATATTGGAGAGCTTAATGATGGCAGAAGATTGATTGTAAAAATAAAATCTAGTGTGTCAGAGGATGAAATCTATGAGGATTTTGGCAAGATATATCGCAAGTATAAAATCTTAAATCGTAGACAAGTTGGGGATCATTTCTTTAAGCAAACCGAAGACTTAGTAAATATGCTTTGTGATGATTTTGGAGCGAAGGTGCGGGCTGATGATCAGAGAAGTATTTAGGCAACGAAGGAAAACTAGTTGCCCTTGCATCAACGAGAATCACCATTTTTTATAGGCTAGGAACTTGCCGTTCATCGTGATCTTGACGCGATCGCCCTTGGGGTCTTCCACCTTATCGATATCCAGTGTGAAATCGATCGCGCTCATAATCCCATCGCCAAACTTCTCGTGAATAATTTCCTTCATCGGCATTCCATACACCTGCATGATCTCGTAGAAGCGGTAGATCAATGGATCAGTGGGCACGATCGCACCTAAGCCTTTCGAGGGGAAAGCGGTTAGTTCCGCGAGCAAATCTGGGCTGAGTCCCAAGGCATTCAGCAGTTTGCTTGCCTCATCTTCCGAGGCGCTGGCTTGCCCATAAAAAACCGCCGCAATCCAGACTTCATCGCGATCAAGCAATGCTTCCAAATCGGTGAAGGTGATGCCTTTTGCTTTCTTTGCCGCCAACAGAGTTTGGGTGATTGCGGGAATTTCAACGCTTGCCATAAATAATCCAATTCCTTTCTGTGCGGTAATTTGAAAGCTATTGAGTTTCCTTCCGCAGAATAGGACGCAATCAGTCGGCAAACGGTATAGTTTGTAACCCTTAAATAGTGCAGTTGAGGTCGCCCGCTCGACGAGAGAAGCGGAGATTTTCTTGATAATCCACTGGACAATCGATCACAGCCGGAACATCCTGTTCTAGCGCTTCCTTTAAAGTGGGGATTAAATCAGCACAAGATTCTACGCGATAGCCCTTTAAGCCCATACTTTCGGCTAATTTGACAAAATCAGGATTGGTGAATTTGACGAAACAGGATGAGCCAAACTGGTTTTGCTGCTTCCATTCAATCAAACCGTAGCCGCCATCGTTAAAGATTAGGGTGACAAATGGTGTGCCGACTCGCAGCGCAGTTTCCAATTCTTGGCAGTTCATCATAAAGCCACCGTCGCCCGTAACCGCAACCACCCGGCGATCTCGATGCACCAGTTTTGCCGCCAGTGCCCCCGGAATCGCAATGCCCATCGCCGCAAACCCATTGGAAATGATGCAGGTGTTGGGGCGATCGCAGTGATAATGCCGCGCCATCCACATTTTGTGAGCGCCCACATCGGAAATCACAATGTCATCGGCTCCCATGACTTGGCGCAAATCATAAACAATTTTCTGCGGCTTAATTGGAAAGGCATCGTCATTGGCGTATTGCAAATAATCCGCTCGGATTTCGTCGCGCAGTTCTAGGGCGTGGGGGGCGGGTTGATGAGTGCGGTCACAGCGTGTCAAAATTTCTGCCAGTGAATCGGAGAGATCCCCCACCACTTCGGCGATCGGAATGTAGCTGCTGTCTACTTCCGCCGAAGTCATGCCGATGTGAATAATTGGCACTGCGCCATCAGGGTTCCACTTCTTCGGCGAGTATTCAATCAGATCGTAGCCTACACAAATCACCAAATCTGCTCGGTCAAAGCCACAGCTAATATAGTCGCGCTGCTGCAATCCCACTGCCCAAAGTGCTAGGGGATGAGTATAAGGAATCACACCTTTGCCCATAAATGTATTGGCTACGGGGATGTTAAGTTGAGTGGCAAACTCTGTCACAGCGGCACTTGCGTTTGCCCGAATCGCGCCATTGCCCACCAAAATCAATGGATTTTTTGCCTGAGAAATTGCCTCAGCCGCTTTTTCTATACTGTGAAATGAGGCGTAGGATTTTTCCTGACCATCGGTTGTCAGCGGCTTGCCAGTGGCAATCATCGCCGCGATATTTTCCGGCAGATCAATGTGAACGGCTCCGGGTTTTTCAGCCTGCGAGATTTTAAATGCCTTCCGCACAATTTCAGCAGTGTTGCTGGGGCGGACAATCTGGGCATTCCACTTGGTAACTGGCGCAAACATCGCCACCAAATCTAAATATTGATGCGATTCAATGTGCATCCGATCGGTGCCGACTTGTCCGGTAATGGCAACTAGGGGCGCGCGATCGAGATTGGCATCTGCTACACCCGTCATCAAGTTTGTGGCACCAGGACCTAGGGTAGACAGGCAAACCCCCGCTTTTCCCGTCAAGCGACCATACACATCTGCCATAAATGCCGCGCCTTGCTCGTGGCGGGTGGTGATGAATTGAATCGAGGAATGCTTTAGGGCTTCCAACACATGAAGATTTTCTTCACCCGGCAGCCCAAAAATGTAGTGAACTCCTTCATTTTCCAAGCATTCAACTAACAGTTCTGCGGTGTTTTTCTGAGTGGGGTGTTCAGGGCTGGTGACTTTGTGCTGTTGCGATGCATTGGTGATGTCTAGTTTTTCAAGCATGGGTGCATCCTCTTGGCTGAATCAGCGATCGCGATTTAAAAGTGCAGATTTTAATGCTGCGTCAATATTAGCGCTTCTTCTAAGCTTCCTTGGCTCAGCGGCTTTTTCCTTTGCGATCGCCCAAATCTACATAAACTCTTAAACTCTCTTTAGATCTCGCAATCTTGAGCGTATAGAAGCAACAAACAAGTTGGAAAAATTTGCTCCTGGAATATAGGCGTTAATGAAGTCACCTCCAGACAAATCCTTTCCTTCAAAGTTTTATCTTTAGAGGTTTTTTCGATGAAAATCATCATTTCTGTTTTTATCAGATCTCAAAACCTTTCAGACTCCGTAGAAACTAAAGAGAAAGTATAAAATCACATTTTTTGGTATCAAGCAATTCTTGCTGTGTACTTTGAAGAAACCTTATGTGTGAGTGATGAAATCAAGTTGAGGCATCTCATTTTGCTTCTGAGCGTCCACCAATCGCACCCTTTCCTCAAACGCCGATCGCGCGATCGCATCATTCATTATCCGAGAGTGCAAAATTGCCGTCCATTCAGCCGCTCGTTTGACTAAATCAGGCATGACTTGAATAAACGCTTGTACTTGCGCTTGTAC
>CASBQE010000155.1 GCA_949127665.1 Synechococcales cyanobacterium PMM_0083 | reverse complement strand
ACTAGATGCAGGCGATCGCCCCGTAATTTACCACTATCCGGCGGCGATTGTAGCTCTTCTAAAGTCAACCCAAGTTGTTCCAGCGCTTGATCACTAATTTGCCGAACTAATTTGGCGCTGATATGACGGCTGAGGTACAGAGCCGCATCACCGACAAAGGGCAAAATCTGCTGAGTGCGTAGTTTTTGAAACCAAAAATCAGACCATTTGGGTGACGCTTGCAGTCCTTCTAGTAATAAACTAGTTGCCTCTTCGCTGACATTTCCCCAAAATAGGTAAATGGGCTTCAAATTTCTAGATGGGTTTTTAACAGATGCTTGAATGCGATCAAATAAACATTGAGCATCGCGGCGAAAACCCTGTTCGCTGTGGGTATTTACTCCATGAATAAATACCAGATAGTCTGTCGGCATTTTAGAAGCCTCCACTTCACTAACTTTTTTTGAAGAGATGATTCTCAAAGTTAGGATACGGGAGATCGCGCTTTGATTACGGTAAATCTTTGCAACGCGATCGCTTTTTTAATGACAAATCGCGCGATCGCACGGTTGAAAAATTGATAGGCTTTTGTCGATGGCAGTCCTTGAGGCGATATGACAACCCCGGTTGAGTTGGTGATTTGGATCACGACACAATTTGAACTACGCCAAAATCCAGAAAAGGCGATCGCGATGGCGGCGTATATGAAAAACCGATTTCCGTTTTGGGGTATTCAATCCCCAGAACAGAATCAGGTTAGCAAAGCAATTTTTTTGAAAGTGACACCGTTGGTGACGGAAGAGTGGTTGTGCCAGGTAGCAGAATTGCTATGGCAGCAAGAGCAACGAGAATATCAATATTGCGCCATTCAGTTTTTGGTTCAATACGGCGATCGCTTGTCTACATTGGCATTGACAACCATTGAGCAATTCATGACTACAAAATCGTGGTGGGATACGATCGATCCGCTGGCGATTAAAGTGGTAGGCAACTTGGTTCGACGGTTTTCCTTGAGCGCTGCACTTGACGCATACAGTACCCACGAAAACCTATGGCTACGCCGAGTAGCAATTTTGCACCAGTTGAGTTTTAAGCAACAAACCGATCAGGAGCGATTGTTTAGCTACTGCACCTTGAATGCATCATCCAAAGAGTTTTTTATTCAAAAAGCGATTGGGCGGGCATTGCGGGAATATGCCAAAACGGATGAGGATGCAGTGCTAACATACGTTTGCGCCCATCATCAAAACCTATCTAATTTAAGTAAGCGAGAAGCGCTCAAGCACTTGCCTGTCGATTGGCGGCATCTTTAGAAGATTCCTGCCTACGGGTGAAACCCCGTCAGATTTAGGCGGTTTGCCCTGCCCAGATTTTTTCTAGCACCGTGGTCGGGTCAATATCTGACATTTTGCCGCTGAGAGATTTGATTCCCATAAAGCGATCGCTGGGAGGCAGCAACAGTTTTGGTTCTGTGGGTCCAAACACTGCCATCATGTAGGTTTTCACGGCAACAGCTAAGTGCATTGGGGCACTGTCGGTGCAGAGCATCAGGCTAGCCCCTGCAATCATCGCGGTGAGTTTGCCGATGTCGCCCGGTGTCGTGACTTTCAAACTGAGATTTGCCCGCACCAAAGTTTTGACAAACTCCTCGTCATCTGGACCTTGCACCACCACAATCGGGAGATCAGGCTGTCGCTGCACAAACTCCTGGATAATGCCCTGCCAATTTTCTACTGGATAAATCTTATCAATCCCTTTTTCTTTAGCAAGTTGGCTAGAGCCACCGTGAATCAATACATAGCCGCCATTGCCAATATCTAACCGCTGACGTTCTGCGTCTGCCCAGTCTAAATCGCTAGCGGGCACGTTAACCGCCAAATCGGGGCAGGGCGTGGTAATGCTCAAACCCTTCAGCAAATCGTGATACATGACAGCGGCATATTGGTTTTTATTCAGCGGCACTGGGTTCGTCAAAAACCGATTTCCGTCCCCAGAATATCCCACGCGAGTAGGAACGCCTGTTAACCACAGCAAGAAACCCACTGTCCATTTTTGACCCAGTGCCAATGCAATTTTGTAGTCGCGATCGCGCAAAGTGCCCAACAAATTACCATAGTCTGCCAGACTATTTCGTCCTTTAAAGTCGAACGGGATCACAGAATGGATAGACTTGCTGACCCGGTATGCAGAAGCGGCTCGTGGTTCAACCACTACATCAATTTCCGCTTCAGGATAGGTCTGCTTCAGGTCATCCAGGGTTGGAAAAAACAGGATTTGATCGCCAATTCCACCAGGAACCAGGGCTAGGATTCGCATAATGTTTCTTTACGCTAAATTCGCTCTTATTCTAAAAGGTAACCGCTAAAGAATAAACCATTTATCCCCTAGATTCACCTTTTGCTTTTTCTCGACTTTACCGACCCTCTGCCCCAAAGTGGACTGATTAGCGATAATAGAAAGAATTTGTCTCGCGGAGTTGCAATATGTACCTGCTTATTCCAGCCGCAGGATCGGGTCGCCGGATGGGGAGCGATCGCAATAAGCTCCTGTTGCCCGTTTTTGGTAAGCCACTTATTGCTTGGACGCTGCTTGCTGCCAAAGCTTCCCGCTCAATTCGGTGGATTGGTGTAGTGAGTCAACCCGATGACTTCCCTGACTTTAAAGACATCATCAACGCGGTCGGCATGAGCAAAATGGTGCATCTGATTCCGGGCGGCACCACTCGGCAAGAGTCGGTTTTTTGTGGCTTGCAAGGGTTGCCTGCGGTGGCTGAGCGAGTGCTAATTCACGATGGCGCTCGCTGTTTGGTCACGCCCGACTTATTCGATCGCTGTGCCGAGGAACTATTAGCCTGTTCAGGCTTAATTGCGGCGGTTCCTGTAAAAGACACGATCAAAATTGTGGAGCCGACCCAGCAAATCATTACGGGCACCCCCGATCGCCGCAACCTATGGGCAGCCCAAACGCCCCAAGGCTTTCAGGTTGAAGTGTTAACCCGCTGTCACCGAGAGGGTGTGGAAAAAGGCTGGCAGGTCACTGATGATGCCATGCTGTATGAGCAGTGCGGCTTTCCGGTCAAAATTGTGCCCGGTGAGGAAACCAACTTGAAGGTGACGACGATAATGGATTTGGCGATCGCTGAATTCATTTTACGGCAGCGAGCAAAGGAAGGAGCTTAACGACTCCAAGTGCCCCGTTCTTGAAGCAGCAGTTTTTTTCCTTGAAACACTTGCAGTCTGCCATCTTCTCCCACAAAGTAGCGGTAGTTTCCATTTTGAAACTGATATCCCAAAAAGCGGCAGGGAGTGATTCCATCTTGACAGGTGGTACTCAGAGTCCTACCAGTCAACCGGATGGATTGCCCCGTCTTCATGTTTCTGCCCAGGTAAGTGACGTTATTACAAGTGACGTTGCCTTCAGCGCAGTTTCTAGTAATTCTGACGTTAAAGCTTTTTGTTTTTAAGGTCTCAGCCCAAGCCTTCGCTGTCGTCAATAAGAGAATTGTTGCCACACCGATAACCAGACGTAATTTCAACCCTTTCTTCAAAGAATTAATCATAGTGTTTCGAGTTTTATTGCCACTTTTACTTTTATTCTCTAGCATCATCGGGCTATTTATAAGCATTTGGATTGTCACTACAGCCCCTACCTTTGCCTTTTATCCCTTATCGGTGGGTGCGCCAGAACTCAGTCCAGGGTTGCTGTTGGGCAATGGGGCGATCGCGCTATTGGCATTAATCACCTGGCGACATCAACAGAAATGGCTAGTTCTAGGGATTTTAGGCATGAGTGTGGCGGCAGTGTTACTCAGTGCTTTACCGCTGCTGCAATTGCCTGCCACAAATAAACAGTTTGCCGCAGAGATGGAGCGATCGCTGGGCGTTCAGCCGGAGACGATTAAACTTGCCAATGGGCGATCACAGCCTTTTTCATGGCAAAGCTTTTTTACAGGGATTCCGCTTTCCCCGGTTCGCTACGATGCCAACATTCAATTTGCCGTTCCCGATGGCGTGCCCTTAAAACTTGATCTCTACCGTCCAGTTCAAACGGGTCAGCATCCCACGGTGGTGATGATCTACGGAGGAGCATGGCAACGAGGCAGCCCAACCGATAATGCTTTGGTCAGCCGTTATCTCGCAGGGCAAGGCTATACGGTGGTGGCGATCGCCTATCGATTTGCGCCTCAATATCCGTTTCCCGCTCAGATAGAGGATGTGCGATCGGCGCTGGAATTTATTCGCCAAAATGCCGCCAAATATGAGATTGATCTAAACCGTATGGCAATCATGGGGCGATCGGCGGGGGCGCATCTGGCAATGCTGGCAGCGTATCCTGCCAAGGCACCGCTTCAAACGCCCAACACTCCCGCTTTTCGCGCCGTGGTCAACTACTACAGTCCCGTAGACTTAACCAAAGGCTACTCCGATCCACCCAATCCCGACCCAATCGATTCCAAGAAAACGTTGAAGGCGTTTTTGGGTGGAACTCCTGACCAATTTCCCGCCCTATACCAAGCCGCTTCCCCGATTAATTTTGTGCGCCCCAATCTCCCGCCCACGCTGCTGGTTTACGGCGGACGCGATCACATTGTCCAATCCAAATTTGGGCGCTATCTCTCCGAACAACTGCAAGCATCCGGTAACATTGCCACCTTTCTGGAAATTCCTTGGGCGGAACATGCCTTTGATGCGTTGCCAAGCGGCATTAGCAATCAACTAGCGCTGTATTATACCGAGCGCTTTTTGGCAGAGACGATGAAAGAGTGACTAGACTTGGGCTTCTTCTAAGATCTCGTCATGTAGGGAAGTGCGGAAGAAGAACATACAGCCGCCGTGGGTTTCGGGAGCGTGGGTGCTACTGGGAACAGAACGAATGTAATCTCCGCTGCCGTATACTTTATTTCCTATAATCAAATCGCCTTGCAGCATAAAAATTTCTTCGACATCAGCGTGATGATGCAAGGGATAGCGGACTCCAGGTTCTGCGCGAAACAGCCCCACTGCTTCTCGTTTAACTAAATCGATGTGCAGCCGCGCAATCGTGACACCGGGAACTTTATAGCGTTCCCATTTGATCGCTTGGTGTCGAACTTCACTGCGGTTAATTAGCGAGGTGGCGCTGCGTTCGAGCAAGCGGGCAACCAGACCGGGAAACGCTGATGCCGATTCTGGAGTAAGTTGACTCGCTGGAACAGTCCGCCCGATTCGCTGAAAGAGGCGCTCTTTAAGATTTGCAGCCATTGGAATCTGGTGATTGCCGTAGGGCATAGCCGCCACGATCGCTTCGATTTCTGCTAGTTCTATCGCCAAGTCTGGCTCAGCGACAATTTGCGCTTCAACCCAAGCGCGATCGCCTGCACTCAGCAACCCAAGAGCATATAGCGGAGCTAATTCACAAAAACAGCGGTGTTCACTTTCCATCACGCAGCGCTACCAAACGGTAGAGATATACACATTTTACTAGCACCCTTCTTATTCTCACCTTAACATTCACTTTTGCGAACCCACTTCCACTAGTTTGGTAGCCTTGGTAGGTGAACTACAGGCATCGGTTTTGGTTAGAGTTCCCAACTGCCAAGGGCGATTCGCAGTTTATTCAACCCTAAACGCACACGAGTTTTAACCGTTCCTAAAGAGAACCCAGTTTGAGCCGCAATCTCGCTTTGAGTCATGCCTTTGTAGTATGCCAACTCTAAAACCAAACGCTGCTCTGGAGGTAAGGTTTTGAGGGCAGCTAACACTTGAGTTCGGCGTTCAGAGATTAGGGCATCTTCAATCGGGTCTACGCTAGATCCGACGATTTGGATCTCTACAGCATCTACAGAAGTGGTGGGGAGCTTTGCAGACCGCTGAATTACCCGGAGGCGATCTAAGATCCGGCTGCGAGTTAGCATAAATAGCCAGGTATCTACCCGACCTTTTTGAGTATCGTAGCGCTTGGCAATTCGCCAAACTTGAGAAAACACATCTAACACAACCTCTTCGGATTCTTCAACGGAGCCTAGACTTTTGAAGGCAACCGAATACAGCACACGAGCGTAGCGATCGTATAGCTGAGCAAGCGCCGTTTCATCCTGTTGAGCAATTCGGGCAAGGATGAAGGATTCATCAAAAACTGGCTGAGTTGCCATTCAGGAAAAGTCCTTCTCCAGGTTCGCGGGGTTAACCAATCTATGGAAAATCAAGCAACCAGGCACTGTTTAGCGCCTTGCTTCTTTGAAATCAACATAAATGTCATTTAACCATACGCGACTATCCGATTAAACAGTTCAAAGGCTTGATTTAGGTGAAAGAGGCATCGGGACAGGCAACCCAATTAAAATTGCGTCCCGACTTGAGCAGCGCTACACGGTTAAGATCCAGCGATCGCGGTTTTGCGCGCTGACGAATGCAGTAGGCAACACTTGCAGGTTGACACCCAGAGATTTGAATGCGGCTCGAATTGCTGTGGCATGAGACGCTTCGGTAGAGCTAATGCTAGCGCCTGCGGTGATTAGAGCAGGAGTTTTGAGCCTAGAAATTTCTTGGGTGTAGGCGATCGCGGCATCAGTTTCCAATGCCAGCGCCAACTTCGCAATATTTACATCCGTGTCGATGTTGCCTTCTCCCTTTTTCAGGTAGCCAGATAGGTCATAGCTGGCTTGGGCGATGACCGGAGTGCCACCTAAGCTACGGATTGCCGATGACAATACATCTCTACGACAGCGATCGCTAGATGGATCTGTAGGGAGGAGTTTTCCCTCATCTAACGGTGTGGCGCTTTCGATTCGTCTTGTACCGCAAGAATGATGTGCTTTAGAATTTTTTTGTTTACATTGGTTTTCATATATTGCTATACATTAAGTAGCTCGGATAGTTGGTATTGGATAGATATATTGAGGCAAGCAAACGATGGTTAGTGATGCTGTTACCCGCTCGAATAATAACCCTAGTGATCCTAGAAACCGAACCGTTGTTCATCCAGTGGATGACATCTACAGTGCAAATCTAGAGACACCAATCAATTCATCAGGTTGGACTAAGGCATATCTGAATAATCTTCCGGCTTATCGCAAAGGAATTAGCGTCTTTCGGCGAGGCGTAGAAGCTGGCATTGCGCATGGATCGTGGATCATCTTTCCTTTCATAGCGCTTGGTCCTTTACGCGACACTCCCAGCGCTAATATCGCTGGACTGGCTTCTGGCATTGGATTGTTGGTCATATCAGCTTTTACAATATTTTTATATGCCGCTAGTAATCCTCCTGCGCCCACGTTAACGTTGACGACTCCACGACCTCCCGAAGAGTTTAAGACCTCGGCAGGATGGATTAAATATGGCAATGGTTTCTTGATTGGTGGAGTCGCTAGTGCGGTAGCATCCTACTTTGTACTTCAGACTTTTTGGTAGCTAAAGAACTGGCGATCGCCCTGCTAACTTTGTAGGCAATAACCTCCCTGCTTTTGGTAAATTATTTACTCTTCCAAAAGCTTCACTGTGAAAGAGCTAGGGCGATCGCTCTAGCTGTTTCACGGTATCGATATTCATGATCAAAAGCAATTGGCTGATGAACGGGCGCGGCGGCTTCAGCTAGAGCAAACGGCTCGTGCATCGGCGGAAGCAGCAAACCGCACGAAAGATGAATTTTTGGCGATCGTCTCTCATGAAGTGCGATCGCCGATTAACTCCATCCTTGGCTGGGCAAACCTGCTCCGCACTCGTTCTTTAGATCCAGATATTATTCTTCGCACATTGGAAGTGATTGAGCGCAACGCTCGTTCGCAATCTCAAGTGGTCGAAGATCTACTTGATGTTTCTCGTATCGTTCATGAAAAGTTGCAGTTGACGGCTGCTCCTGTGCAGTTAGCTTCAGTGATTCAAACCGACCTTGAAGTGGTGCGCCCAATGGCAGACGCAAAAGCAATTCAGATAATATTCGCTCAAACCAATGACAACGTAGAGAACACAAAAGACTTTGTTCCTCTAGAGGTTTTAGGTGATTCTAATCGGCTTCAACAGATTGTTTTGAACTTGCTGTCAAACGTCATCAAATTTACGTCATCAAATTTACACCTGAATCAGGTCGGGTAGAAGTACAGCTAGAAGCAGTGAGAGAAAACTCTTCCAACTTCAACCTGATGCCTAGTCCCTCTCGCTCAACTGACAGTTACTGATACCGCAAAAGGAATTAATCCCGAATTTCTTCCCTTTATCTTCGATCGCTTTCGTCAGGCAAACATTGGCAGGCACTACTAAATCCTATGAAGGATTGGGCTTAGCCATTGTTCAACATCTACTTGAACTGCATGGCGGGTCGATTACCGCTGCAAGCGATGGAGAAGGACAAGGATCAACGTTTACCGTCGTTCTACCGTTGTTAGAAAGTGAAGACGATATCGATAGTGTGGTGCAACCCGACACACATTATGTCTTGCCTAATTTTTCTCCTTCATCAATATCTGATCGTCCTTTAACTGGCATCTCGATTTTGATTGTGGATGACCAAGCTGATGCCTGCGAGGGCGGATTCCTCAACTATCATTGGGCAGAAATCAAACATTTTGGCGCAATAAATAGCCTTTAGGAACTTGCGCAATTGTAAAATATCCTCCATAGGATGTGTAGAGAGGATAACCCATGATTGATTTTGCGGTGTGGGATAGTTTGCTGCGCCAGTATGTGGATCAGCAGGGGCGAGTAGATTATCAGGCTTGGAGTCAGCAGCCTGAAACGCTGAGGGATTGGTTAGGAAGTTTGGAACCGCTAGACCTAAAACCAGCTTTGACGGATGAGCAACTAGCGCTATGGATTAATCTTTATAATGCGTTCACCATTTCAACGATTTTAGAGCGCTATCCGATCGCATCCATTCGACCCGTTGTGCTGGGAATTCCCAATTGGTTTGCCTTCCTGCGATTCTTTCAGCGTCGAGCTTATCGATTCTCAAATCAAACCTATAGTCTTGCTCAAATTGAGAACAAAATACTGCGCGATCGCTGGCACGATCCACGCATTCACTTTGCGATCGTTTGTGCTTCTATTGGCTGTCCGTTGCTGCGTAATGCAGCTTACACAGCGGATCTTGTGGAACATCAACTAGAAGACGATGCTCAGCGTTTTATCAACAATCTCGACAAAGTTCGTTACGATGCTCAAACTGAAACACTCTATTGCAGCAAGATTTTTAAATGGTATCGCCAAGATTTTCTGCAAGTCGCAGGCTCAATTCCAGATTATATTTGCACCTATCGCCCAGACTTGCCTTTAACGGCTGCAACTGCGATCGCCTATCTCGACTACGATTGGAGCTTGAATCAACGAATATCTTCATAAAATCGCTTCAAATAATCAGCCGAAACCCCAACGCCCCACAAACAGCCGATATACAAATAGATGCCTGTAGCTTTCCAAGCTCCCCAATGGGCAACGCGGCGATCGCAGCTTTGCACAACCCGATTCACCTGACGAATGCGCCCTTTTTTCACCAACCGCAGGCATAAATCGCCATCCTCCAAAATTGGCAGCGCTTCATTAAATCCACCACAATCCCAAAAGTCAACTCGACCACAAAACATCGCCTGATCGCCAAACAGGAGGCGTAATCCTCTAAAGAATAGGTGCGGTCTAAACAGCAGCGGTGCATAGTAGGTTTTTAGATAGTTGTGCAGTGAGATGCCCCAGCGGGTGGTTTCTGCGCCCCTCATCAAGGAAATGAAGCCACCACAGGCAACGGTTTGATCGGCTAAGGTTTGCTCAATCACGTTGATTAAATCATCGGGAACTTGAGTATCGGCGTGGAGAAAACAGAGAACGTTACCCTTCGCGAATGTGGCTGCGTGATTCATTTGAACCGAGCGTCCACTGCGATCGCAAATCAACACTTGTACTCCAGCTAAGCGGGCGATCGCAACAGTTTCATCGTGGCTGCCCCCATCCACAACCAGCACCTCGACGGGCGGCGGATCGAGAATGGTGAGTTGCCGTAAAGTGCGTCCGAGGATGCTGGCTTCGTTGAGCGTAGGAATAATGATCGAGACTTGAAACATCTTGCGTTCCGACGGTTGGTGTAGTGAAGCGATCGCCACTTTATGTGCGCTGGCTAAAGGCGATCGCTCAATCCATACCATTGCATCAAAATTGACTTCTACTGCACTTGATTATGCAACAGCAAATTCTATCAAGGGATAGATTTCGTTTGAATTACAGCAATTCACAATGATATTTACTAATTAAAACCTAGAGATTTCAATCATGTGTTTGTCTGCAATTATTCAGGGTGTTGGAAGATTGAGCCGCAGGTCATTATATGAGTGTTGATTGCATCGCAGCGATCGCGTCCCCATCAGCTCATTGGCTTCCCAAAGTCACCTGTGATTCTTTAGTTCAAACTCCTCCACTGCCTCAATGCGAAGTATGTGTTGTAGTTCCTGTCCGTAACGAATCGGAGATGCTAGAAAGTACGCTGACGGCTCTAAACCACCAGCTTGATTTAGAGGGAAGATCGCTCGATCCAGATCGCTATGAAATTATTTTATTGGCAAACAACTGCGACGACGACTCTGCTGCGATCGCCCATCGATTTGCTAAGCAACAGTCTCATCTAGTGCTACATATTGTTGAGCAGACAATCCCTGCCCCAAATGCTCATATTGGCTGGGTGCGAAAGCGGTTAATGGATGAGGCATATAACCGCTTGATATCAATTGGCTGCAATCGAGGTGTGATCGCCTCAACGGACGGAGATACTCGCGTTGCTTCTAACTGGATTGCGGCTACTTTATATGAGGTCGAGTGTGGTGCTGATGCGGTTGGCGGACGAATTGTCACCGATCGACGCGATCGCGCTGCTCTTACTCGCTACACCAGAGCTTGCCACCTCCGAGAAGTCGGGTATCGCTTTCTAGTGGCTGAACTGGAAGCTTATCTAGATCCTGATGTATTCGATGGCTCTCCCCGACACTTTCAACACTATGGTGCAAGCTTAGCCGTGACTGCTGAAATGTATGGACGTGCTGGAGGCATTCCACTCGTTAGAACTTCAGAAGATGTGGCGCTTTATCAGGCATTGATGCGGATCGATGCCAACTTTCGCCACAGTCCATTGGTGCGAGTGACAACCTCAGCCCGACAGGTCGGGCGCGCTCAACATGGTTTGGCGGATCAGTTGGGCCAATGGACCGCAATGGAATCTGAAAAGCAACCTTTTTGGGTTGAATCAGTTGCCGCTGTTACAACTCGCCTATCTGCACGTCAAGAACTGCGATCGCTGTGGCGACAAATGCTTGATGGCGATCAACCCACGCTCAAAGATGTGGCATTGCCATCTAATCGGCTAGGAATTTCTCATGATTGGCTATTAAATCAGCTAACGCAAGCTCAATTTTTTGGGGCATTGCTCGAACAAATCGAACATCGACAGGAGCAAGAAAACAATTGGCAACAGCGATGGAGTTTGACCAAAATTGAATATGCCATTAATGATTTACGTCTTTTGCTAGAACCAGTGCGGCAACAATCAAGAAAGACAATTCAAAAACAGGTTAGATGAGACACAAAACGCTAAACAGATTTTTCGGGCATTCGTTCAAATAAATCGAGGCGATATTTCTCGGCGCGATCGCCCTTTAAGTGCTTAAGCTGAGAAGTCGGTAATGCCAGAAATGAGTCATGTACCTGATCGCCGCTCAGTGGATTGTGATAGTCGTCATCATAGGGTGTCCAATGCACTAACAGTAGATGTCCACCTGGTTCGAGATGCTGCAATATCAACTGCTGCGCTTTTTCGAGGTCTTCTCGACACCAGTAGTAACCTACTTCAGAAAGGACTGTGAGGTCAAACTGTTCGCTCGGATAAGCGTCTGGAACACCCATCAATTGAAAGCGGACGTTTGATAAAGAACGACAACGAGCGATCGCCTGCTGCTGAGCAATTTCGCAGACATCAATGGATAACAACGACGTGCAAGGTGCCGCCAGCATCTCGGTTAAGACCCCAATAGAAGTACCAATCTCAAGCGCTGAGCGGTATTGATGTTTAGACAAAGCAGCAAGGGTTGCTGCGTATTTCTGCGCTTCATATTCACTGGTTTCAAACTTCCAGGGGTCAGGGTCAAGGCTATAAAGCGCGTCAAAATAGTCAGGCGTGAGTGTTTGCTTTAGGGGCAAGTCCATCAAATTTCCTCCAAGTATAGTTCCCAAGGTTGAGCGAAGTTTTCCAGCATTTTGGGTGTGAGCCGAAAGCCTTCTAGATCGTCATCAATTAAATCGGTTGTTTGAGAACGATAAGCCGCGATCGCCTTCAGCTTCATCTCCACAACAGTGCTGATATCGAGTCGCCAGCCGATCATCTGCTCCCAGCCAAAATTTCCTCGTTGTTCTGCATCCCAATCCCAAATCGGATACTCAATCAGACGCGGCGCATAGTCTGGATTAAGCTGCTTCAAATCGATCAGTGCGGTGTGAATCAGTTGCCAAGTAGCTCGATGGTCGGGATGAGGATCGAAGCGCCACGGTAGAAAAATGATTGCAGGCATCACGATTTGCAGGAACATCCGACAACGATCGATCGCTTCTTGCAGCCGGGGCGATTCTAAAATGGGAACAGAGCCATCCTGCAATCGCAAAAAGGTTGCGGTTCGCTTCATCCCTAAAATCGATAGTGCAGATAGTGTTTCTGTTTCTCGCAATATCCGCAGACAGGGAGCGGGATATTTGACTGAACGAGGATGAGATAATGTGCCATCACTGACGACTAATACATGGACAGCGCACCCCAAAGAGCGGAGTAGAGAAATTGCGCCGCCACAGCCTAACGTTTCATCGTCGGGGTGAGGAGCCACTACTAAAACAGAACTCGTGGCGATCGTATCCACCGATCGCAACGGCAGCTTCGTTGGGTTAGAAAAAGAAAACTGACTGTCTACTGTAAAATTCATAGCTATCATTGAGAAGACTCATCCACCCACAACCGCCTAGCAGGCACTGCTTGAGACAGCGCATATTGCCCGACGTTTGCCAGTGACGCATCAAAAACGGGTTGACGTAGATATAAACTTAAATCTCGAATAATCCGCTCCATGGGATGCGGCGGCAGCAAACCACGAGTGCCTACCGATCGCTCACACAACTGAATGATTTCCATGCAAATCTGCTCGATCGCAGTTCTCACCATGTTGGCGTAAGCCACTAGCTGATCTGCCTGCTCTTGAGGTTGGTTTGGATCACCACCAAAAATAGGCGCATAGCTTTTTATCCGATCTGCCGCTCCTTGTAGCCATAGATTGCCACTTTCGATCGCGATCGCCATTTTTCCTAACCGATGCTGATGATAAGGATCAGTCGTTCGATTTAAGCTCTGCAAATACTCACGGGTTGCATCAAATAACGCCTCTGCGCCGCCTAGCTGTACGGCTGCAAAACGAATGACACCTGCACTCAACCAGGGTTGCCGAAAATAGTCTCCCGGTTTACCAATCAGCGATGCTGCATCCAGTTCAACAGCGCTAAAATCCACTTTAAAGCTAGCTGTTGCCCGCATTCCAGAGGGTTGCCACCAAGCCGGATCGCTGACCGTTGCCACCTCTTCCATCGGCACAATGCCCATTTGGCAACTGCCATCGGGTAGCGCTCCATTCACAAACGGGCGATCGACAAAGCCAGAACCGGAGCAAAATGTTTTTGAGCCTTCCAGACGATACCGTCCATTGATCAGAGGATATAGTTTGACTCCATCTTCCGCTTCGGCATTCCACACCCCAAAAATTTTGTGGCGATCGCGCGCATCATGGGCATAGCCTTCAATTTGCGCAGGTGTGCCAAAGGTTTGAATGATTTGAAGTGCATTAATATGTCCTTCGTATATTCGACCGACCGCCAAATTCCCGCGTCCTATTTGTTTTAATAGCAGCAGCAGTTCATAGGTTACATCTGCATCAATGCCTAAGCCGATTCCACCCAGCTTTGCCTGTAGCGGTGCTGCTAATAAGTCTGCCTCGGCGATTCGCTCAAATTCTGCGATCGGAAAAGCTCCATTGCGATCGATCTGAGCCGCATTCGCAGCACAAAAATCAGCAATTTCAGTCGCCCGAATTAGAACATCAGCGGTTTGCAAAGTAGTGTGTTGATATGCCAAATCAATCAAAGGCTCAGCCGCAATAAGTGCCACTTCGATCTCTCACAACGTTTACTAAGAAAATATTGCACTAATTCCACTAGAAAAACCTCTATCTTCTGGTAGCTTCCAACGAGGCGTTGCTGAATTTGGGGATGCAATTTGTAGGGGGAATCCCTTGTGGTTGCCCTCTATTTTCATCAGGGTAAGCCACAAGACCTACCCCTACAGTGCAAAAATCATACTTGCATTCAGCAACGCAAGTTTTCACTGTATAGTTGAGCAAAAAGGCTATTGCAATCAATCACGAGGCTAAATTTTTGGATTTGCGATCGCGCCCATAAACAGAATGGTTCCAGTCTGGTCGTCACGGATGGCGCAAAAGAACGGGCGATCGACCACCATCCGAAACGGCTCTTCCACAGGTCGGGCAGAAGTTGCGCGGATACCAATGGAAGTCACTGCGGCAGCTTCAGTGCCAGCTTCATTCACTTCCACAAAGGTTTTGTGCTTCACCTCGTCGATTTTAGTCGGAACTGGGCTAAGTCCTGAAAAGTTGGCTCGACTGCTGAAGGCTTCCGCCATGCCCAATTGAGAAAGGGCGCGTTTCAACTGCACATCGTACTCCAGCTTGAAGCGCGGTATTTGAACAGAGCCTTGACGTTGGCGAAATTGCGTCATCCATTGCTCCCAATTTTCAGCCGTTAAGTTCTTTTGAAAGTCGGCGAGGCTAGAGGACGACTGCGGCAAGAAAACATAGAGGCTCACCCGGCGCTTAGTGCCGTAGGGCAAGCTGACTGCTTGAAATTGACTGGTTTTATAATAGCGATACTCGCCGCCCTGAGACATCATCGGATGTTTTGTGGGCTGATTATTAGATAGGTAAAAAGGCTGAAGAGACGTTTGCTGCGGATCAAATTTGCGTGACCAGTTGCCTTTGAAATAGATGGCGTTGATCAAAAACATAACATCGTTTGGATCAATGCTTTCGATGATGGTATCAATTTTGCCGCGTGTATTTTCGCTGACCCAGCTATTAATCGTAGAAACCGATCGCGGATTACCAAAGTCTAATTCACTCACTTTTGCTTGATAGAACTGCCGATTGCGCTGAAGGAATTCTGGCTCGAAGGAAATGCCTTGCCGAGTCCACAGGGAGTTGGCGATCGCCAGTTGCACATCTGGATCAGGATTTGCCAGTAGCATTTTCAAGGTGGCATTTGCCTGGTTTAGCTCTTGCAAACTCATGCCTTGCAGTTCCATTGCTTGTGCCATAGTGCGCTGCGTTTCACCATTTGCGCCGTTGTATGCCATTGCCAGGGCGATCGCCACACTCGACGGCGAAATAAACACATTCTTGCCAGCATCTTGCTTTGCCACGGCAGAAAACAGCTTAAATCCAAAGCGGGTGTTGGCGTTGATCAACTTTGGGCTGACGGTCATATTTTGTGAAACCATGCGAGATTTGGGTTGGGTGGGCTGAGGCGCGATCGCCGATGCGATCGCAGTTTGCAACGGCGCGATCGCCAAACCTATTAAGCCCGCCGCCAGCAAACTGCTGATCATCACCACACCTATTTTTTGGTTCGTTCGCGTCCCCATTTCTTGCTCCTCACTTCACAGCCAACGATTCACTTTTTACTCATCTAGCGTCCCATATTTCCAGTGACGATAGGTTTTCGTTACAGTTCCGGCAACCAATCAGGGAGATTTTAACGAAGACAATTTTGACTAGGCACGAGGTCAAAATCCTGTACGCTGTTTTCTACAACTCACCCACACCTACCTTACCTTCTGTTTCATGCTCAAGCGAGTTCTACCATTTCTGATTGTCTTCCTCACGTTACGACTCGTTTTCTGGTTTGCAACCTTTCCCAACCCAGATGAAGCGTATTACTGGTTGTGGGGAAAGCATCCAGCCCTATCTTATTACGATCATCCGCCGTTTCATGCGTGGATTCAGGGCATATTTACAATAGTTTTAGGTCAATCTTTTTTTGTTTTACGACTGCCCAATTTACTCAGTAATGCAGCTTTTTTCTATTGCTATTATCAAATTTCAAAATATCTCTATGGTGAGTGGGCGAATGATTTTTTTTGGATGATGGCAGCGTTAATTCTTGCATCTCCATTATATTTTTTATTTCTTGGCTTAGCTTGGCATGATCATTGGTTGATCACTTTTTCTTTGAGTTCTGCTTATCTCTTTATTCGATTTTTAGATAGCTATATTTCAGATCAGAAGGGAGAAACTGTATTACTTTATAGCTCGGCTGGTTTGCTGGGCTTAGCCTTTTTGTGTAAATATAGTGCTGTGTTTGTGGGTGCAGGTTTTATTGCCACTGTTGTATCATTGCCCGCGTTGCGATCGCTGTTGTGCGATCGCCGTTTTTATATCGCTATTCTGATCACCCTCAGCGCTTTTTTACCAGTTTTACTGTGGAATTTTGGCAACGATTTTCAGTCTTTTCGCTACTACGCCACTCGTAGCGTTGATGTAGGCAGCTTTCAGCTTAAATGGTCTGAGCCGCTCAATTTTCTATTGTTTTCAGTTCTGATGATTTCTCCAATTAACGGTTGGGCAATGGTGAAAGCTATTCGTCAGCCAAGCCCCCAGATCCGTTCTGACACGATCTACCGCCGTGTTGCGCTGTGGATTTTTGGCATTTCGACTGTTTCCCTGAGCGCGATCGCTCTTTTTTCCAGCGCCCTTTACTACTGGAATATCACCGCCTATTTGCTACTGTTTCCCCTACTGCCGCCCGTTTTTCTCAAGCACTCCGCACTCCGCACTTCAAAGCTATTTATCGGTGGACAGTTTTACGGCTTGCTATTTGCCGGATTGCTCGTGGTTCACTACAGCGTGATTCCGCTATCCGCCTTTACAGACCCAAGCGGCGATCCCGATTCGCAAATGCTGTTTGGTTGGGATGCAGTGGGGAAAGCGGTACAAGTCCAGCAGCGAGAACTCGGAGAATCCTTTTTAGCTACGACCGACTACCGCTCAGCATCGGCATTAGCCTATGAGTTAAATGATCCAAACGTGATTGCAATTTCCGATCGCATTGATCAGTTTGATCTTTGGTACAACCCCGACCTGCTCAACGGCAAAAATGCAGTGATTTTAGCGGATGATTGGCATCCCGCTGACCCTAAATTATTGGCGCAGTTTGAACACACTTCAGAGCCGATCGCCATTCCCGTCAATCGATTTGGGCGATCGCTGAAAACTTACTACGTGATCAAAGGCTATGACTTTCGTGGAACAAGGACGAATGACGAATGACGAATGACGAATAGTGATTGGTGATTGCAAAACTTAAAACTCAACTCTTCGCACTCCGCACTCCACACTCTGCTATTTAGAAATGCGTTTGACTAAAATCCAGTAGTCGATCGCGGCAATTTGTTGAACTGATTTGAGGTTTAACTTATCTAAGGTGGGTTGGTCGGTCAGCAAGTAGGGCGGCGGATCTTGCTGCCACCGCTGAGCGATCGCGTCTGGAGAGATGGGATTAACCCAGCGATCGCTATAGAAGTTAAGTGAAGGGCGACCGTGTGGATAAGACGTGAGAATGGGTTCGCCAGCGGGAGTATGCTGTTGCAGCATCAACGCCACAGGTTTTACGGGATATTGCTCTTGGAGTTCCCAAACCCAATAGGGAGACACCATTAGCATTAGCAGGGAAACGTAGCTCCCCCAAATCAACACTAAGATAAATTGGGAATCTTGGCGTATCGCCAGCACGGCGGCAGAGGTGAGCGTAACAGTTAGCATCATGCCCAGAATGGCGAGAGTGGGAGTGGGAGCCAGCCCGATCGGGCTAAAGTAGACGCTGAGTGCGGCAGCCGCGATCGCCATCATGCCCAGTGATAACTGCCAAAACTTAGGATATTGGCGACTGGATAACCAGCGAATGCCAAACAGATCCTCCGGTTCCCAAATGGTGGCAAGCACCACCCCGCCAACCAGCGCCAGCGCCGGATACAGCGGCAAAATGTACCAGGGTAATTTGGTTTGCATCAGCGAGATTATCAGCAGATAGCCGCCTGCCCACACCAACATCAGCTTCGCCCAACCTAACCCGCGATGCTCCCAGGCAAGGCGAAATCCTTGAGGCAAAAAAATTAGCCAGGGTAGCCCATATTTCAACAGTTCTAGCAGGTAATACCAGGGAGGACCGCTGTTATTTTCCACCGCATTCCAGACGCGGCTGAGAGATTGGTTGACCAAGTGCGTATCTAGAAAAGCAGTGCCGTATCGTTGCAACTGTGCCCAATACCAGACGATAAAGGGCGCAATGCCCAATGCAAGACTGCCCCACAAATAGCTAGATGTCAGCAGGCGCGGCGTATCCCACAGGATGAAGAGCAGGGCGATCGCGCCCATTAATCCGCCGACTAGCCCTTTGGTCAGGCACATCAGCCCAATCCCAGCGCCAACCCCCAGCCCCCAGCGCAGATCGCGCCGCATTCGCAGCAGAGAATAAAACATAACGAGGGAAAAACTGACTAACGCTCCATCTAGCATGGCAAGCCGCCCGTGCCGCACAAAGGGCAACATTACTAGCAAGATCAGGGCTGAGAAAATTGCAGGAGTTCGCTGAGGAAAGAGTTCTCGTCCAATCCAATACAGCAGTGGAATCGATAGGGACGTGAGAAATGCACCCGGAAACCGCGCTGTCCATTCATTCACTCCCGCGATCGCATAGCACTGAGCAATCAACCAATGGATCAGGGTCGGTTTGTTCTGGTAAGGCGCGTTGCCAAGGGTAGGGTAGAGCCAGGTTAATGACGTAGCCTCTGTTGGGTTCGTTTGTGCCCGCCATATATCCTTTGCCACCTGCGCCACAATACCTTCATCCCAATCGCGCAAAGGCACATTGCCCAAGCCCGCCATCAAGAGAAGCATGGCTGCTAGCCAAAGCGCGATCGCCCATGTCCAATCGATTCGATGCTTTGCTAACAAACGTTTTATCCTATCTAAAAACGCGACAAAAAAAGCAGGTGCGCGATCGCGGAAACATCAACTCGAAAGCCACAAGTAATCTAGTGTAGCGAAGTGGCGATCGCGTGGAGCTAAAGAATAAAAGATCCCTGGTTAACAACTTTTTCCATCAACTCATAAAACGATCGATAGCGATTAGCCCCCGGTAGCTTATTGCCAAAGTGCCATGCTTCCCATTCTCCCGTCTCAGAAACCACTTGGGGAATCAACAGGAAAACATCGCCATCGCCGCTATCGCTGCTAATTTCTAGGGCAGTGGATAGATACTCACGCCGCAGATGAACACAGTTTTGATCCGCCCCATACACAAAATACTTTTCATCCGATACGGTCAGATCATCAGCATTGGATAGCCAAGCGTCGATCCACTGTTGATTGCGTGAGGTAAACCAATCAATTTCAGCGGTTGAGTAGAGATGCATCTCCGTCCAGTCTGAGTTACGCCACCCGTTGGTCACTGCAAGAAATGCTCGGTAGGAATGGGGAAACCGAGTATTCAAGCGGGTTTCCGCCTCAACAATTTCAGCTTCACATGCGGCAGGATAGCCCAACCAGCCAGATTTCATCATCTCTGGCGTGAGATCCCAATCTTCCTCATCTCGCTCCTCAATCAGCTTACTGCTAAATTCTTT